>PAAT01000192.1 GCA_002698965.1 Rhodopirellula sp.
CTAACTGGAGACTTAACAACTGGCAGCACCGCAAATGACGCTCCTTTATTTCAGAACATAGTAAAAAGTGGTACAGTCATAGCTCGCCTAACTGCTAACCGTGCAGGAGGTGACGCTGTTGTTGGAACAAATTCAGCACATGACTTCTTGATCCAGAGAGCTGGCAATACAAGGCTAACTCTAAGTGGATCATCTGTAGTAATAAACGACAGTGGAGAAAACATTGATTTCCGTGTTGAGGGCGATGGGGATCAAAACCTAATTAGAACTGACGCTTCTAATGATCGGGTAGGAATAAAAACTGCTAGTCCATCATATACGTTTCATTGTGTTGGCACTGGTTACTTCTCCCAAGCTGTCACTATGAGTGCAGCATTAACAGTAAGCGGTAACGGTTCATTTGGTGGAGCAAACGAGACGAGTGCAAAATTATTTGTTAGAGGGGGACACGCAGATTTTTGGCACGACGATAATGATTTGTTGCGTGTTAGCCATGATGGAACACGGGCAAAGCTGCAAGGATTCACTGGAGGTGCTTACGATGCTATCTCATTAAACCCAGATGGAGGTGCTGTTGGAGTGGGTTGTGATCCAACTAAAATGCTGGAAGTGTCTTCAGGGTCGCACACTGAGTTTGTACTAAACACAACAAGCAATACAAGTAACTGCGGTATTGATTTTAATTTAAGCGGATCAAGAAAAGGCATAATTAGATATGACCACAATGCCACTGATTCTAGTGGTGAATTTGAATTTTACACAGGCGGTAACACCTCAACTGCTCGTATGATTATAAATGGTACGGGTCACGTTTCAATTAATTCAACAGCCCTCTCAAGCTACGGTCATTTCGGTGTAGCTCAACCCGCTGGAACCAACACGGATGGTATTGCAGTTGTAAATGGAACTAACTCATTTAGGTTATATGTTGACGATGCTGGGATGCGAAGACTTAACGCAGGAGACACTTCAGTTGTAGAATTTAACGCATCATCCTTTATTGTCTACAAACCGTTAACAGTTGGATCAAACGGTAGTGGGCATGATGTAAGGTTTTGGGCAGATAACGGAAAATTCTGGGAGTGGGATGAGAGCATGGAACTTACCCGTGCTAACGATGGTGTTAAATCTGTTTGGGGCAGTGGTGATGACTTAGAAATTTATCATGATGGGTCTAACTCATATCTCCAACAAGGTTCTAATGGTGGCAATTTAAATTTTACAAATTCTGGTGGCACAAAATTCTCTGCTATTTTTAAACACGCTGATGCAGTGGAGCTATATTTCAATGGGTCAAAACGGATTGAAACTGATGCTAACGGTGTAAAAATAGCTGGCCCATCAAGCACGGCAACTTATGTCACATTGGACACAAGCACTTGTGGTTATGATGCTGGAATAGTTTACAACGAATGCGGAAATAGTCGGTATGCGTTAACTCACACAGCGTCTAATGATTCGTTTGGACTTTATAAGTACACATCAACGGCGGGTTTTGTTTTAAAAGCATATACTGACGGCAACTTACAGGTTGTAAATAAACTAGGTATAGGAACCGCAGCTCCCGGTAGGGAATTAGACGTAAATGGAAGAGTCTTAGCGGATACTTATGGATTCAGATCAGACACTACTCTTAGGTGGTACTATTTTGATAATTACTCTGGCAGTAACTTCATGGGTAGAGGAGGCAACGCTTACACGGCATTATACGACACGGGCGTTCTTTCTATGAGTTGGAAGGAGGGTCTGGTTGGCATTGGAACCACAGCTCCAACAAGTAAGCTCCATGTAACTGGTGATTTAGGGAACAGTGCGTTCCTTGCATATATTTATAACAGTGGAACTCAGTCGGAAGACAACGGACTTAATGTTCAAATCGCTTCTTCGGGAAGTTCTGCGATGGGACTGAGGGTTAACACTGGAGGAGATTCTAACGCATTTATAGTGGCTGGTGATGGTGACACTGGACTAGGTTTTACCCCTAGCAACTTTGCTCAAAAATTAAATGTTAACGGTGGGGTTTATATAAACGGTAATTTAGGATTGGGACGCAGTTCACCTTCAGCTCGTTTAGATATTTTAGACCCGACAGACGGTGGTATTTCTTGGTCTACATTTTTAAGAGTAGGAAGAAGAAGTGGAGACAGCACTAACGAATTAGAACTAAAGTCACTGCATGATGGTAGTGATGAAGTGGATGGGTTTGCAGTTTTCTTGCATGGTGGTGAATGTTTAGCAGTTGATAATAGTAAAAGATTATTTTTAAACGCCCTGCCTCCTGACACTTATGCAGAATCAACTGCTGACGATTTTGTTCTAGGGCATACTGGCGGTCACGCTGGAATGACCATTCGCTCTGGAACTTCCCATGCAGGTTCAATTTATTTTGCTGATGGTGTTAATGGAAATCAAAAATACAGAGGGTACATAGAGTACAACCATGATAATGAACTACTAACATTTGGTACTAGTGCAATTGGTAGATTAAAAATTAGTTCAGGGGGCGTTGGGATTGGAATTGTACCATCCAACACAGCCCTTGATGTTCAGCAAACAAGCGGAAATATTTTAAGGTGTAAGGGCGATAGTGGTAATACTCGGTTCTCAGTAGGTGCTAGTGGTGCGTGTACGATAGAAGGCAATACTGGAAGCTATCCGTTACACATTACAAATGCTGACTCAGGAGATTTAGGCTTAAAGGTTGAGGGTAGAACTCATTTAACTAATTTAGGCGTTAATGTTGCCGCCGATGCATCTGATGCTTTCTTAATTAAAAGCACTGGTGATGGAACGAATGTACTGAGCATGAAGGATTCCGCTGGCGATGCGATGTTCAATGTTCGTCAATCTGGTAACGACTGTTTAATCCGTGCTTACAAGGATGGAGGAACACAAAAAGTTCAGATTCATACTGATGGTTCCTCTTGGTTTACTGGAGGTCAGGTAGGAATTGGGACATCTGCACCGTTCACTGAGGGCTTGGAGGTTGCTTTCCCAAGTACAGATACTTCATTTAATTTAAACGATCAGTCTGACTCTATTTTAGTGCTGCGTAACAGCGACAGTGGTTCAATTAACACTGGTCGTTTCTGTGCCATCCAAATGAAAATCAATAGTAGTTCTGCTGCTGCTGAAGGAACGATTCGCACACAATTTGCTGGTGATGGTGATGCAGATTTAATTTTTAGCACAACCAAAGGCGGAACTGGTTATGACCGCATGACGTTAGATGAGGATGGGCATCTATCTATTACGGGCAATATAACAGTTGGCGGTAGCTGGAACGGTTTAGATTGGGAAGACTTACCAAACATTTCAACACTAAGTGCATTGCCATAATGGGATTACAAAGTTCAGATTTAATATTAGTTGAGCGAGGGAACACTCTCTACAAGCAAACTTTTAGTGGCAGGGCGAACATTGAATCGTCTGACCTACTGTTAGTGGAGCGTAACAATACACTTTATAAATGCACTTATTCAAATTGGAGTAGTGCTAACAACTCAGACCTGATTTTAGTTGAGAGAGGAGGAACACTTTACAAGGAAACGAAAGAAGGTTGGGTTATTGCAACAGGAGGTGATCCAGCCGCGACTAACATTGACATCCATTCAAGTAATTATTCTCCAACATGGACACCTGTTTACCCATCAAGCACTGGAGATATTACAGATAACTGGAAAGTTTTATCTATGAAAATAAACGTAACCAATAGCGGTGTATCTTCATCGGGGAATCTTTATATTGGTTTAAATGCGACAGCGGGTACTACATATTTTTCTGATTTCCATATAGCAGCTATTCAGGTTCTTCAGGAAAATCTAACTTCATATAGAGGAGATTCAACATTCTCAAATGGTTATGATTGGAATTTCGGGAGAGGCGGGGCTGGAGGTAACGATCAAAGCGATGATGATTATGGATACAAGCATTGGGAAACGACAACTACTCAAATCACAAACCAGAATAACGATCCTTGGGATTACTCATATACTGCGGTTGGGGCTGGGGGAACAGGAAGAACATGGGGTGTTGGGCATTCCACAGCAACGGATTATGTAGGTGCTGACGGAGGGATATATCAACCAACAGATCATAGCGGTGGTGGTGGGTCTATATTATCTGCAAGCGGAAACATTTCCCAAACTGGATCAAATATAGAATATCTATACGCAGAGACAAGCAGCCCAACTGCTGCTGGGGATTTCATATGGTTAAAATCTCCTGACATTACAATACACAACAATGACACAATCAGGATCGCTTACAATGGGGGCAACGGCCAGAACTCAACAAGCGGCTTGTCAGGTTCTCAAACACTTTACGTTAGGTTTGGATCATAATGGCATTAAGAAATAAATACATAGCTGAAAACGGAAGCGAGAAAACTCTTTATTACAGAGTAGTAGAAATAAATTCTCACTATGAAAAAATAAAAGGGGAATTAGCTAGTAAAACAGTAAACTTTAATATTGAAGCTATTGACGAAACGGATAATTCAATAGTTTACGAGAGTAAAGAAACAAGGGATGCGAACCAATTGTTTTGGCATGATATACAAGCCCAAGATCAAGAGGTGGAAGTGTTAATAGATAAAGCGTATGAGTATCTTAAAACTTTGGAACACTTTTCTGAAGCGGAGGACTGTTAATGAAACGCTGGTTATTAATCATAGCAATGTCGGCCCTAGTTATATGGGCAGGAGCGGGATGTAGAAATTTAAGCGAGATAACAATTTTTTAAAATGGCAGGAGAATTACAGAACATATTCGATAGCTTGTACTCAGCAGTGGTACAGGCTCAAAAATCAGTGGAGGAGTCTCTCTCAAATAATATAAGGGAAGGGTACTTTAATGAGGACGGATCAGCTAAGACAGTGAAGATGAGGCTTAATGATAAAGATGTAGAAGCTCCATTGTTCGTACTGGTTCCTCATAACACACTAAAAATAGAATCATGCGAGGTTGATCTACAGGTGAACCTTGACCATGACGGAGACAAAGCAGTTGGCTGTTTGGGTAAATTAAGAAAATCCAAGATGGCTAACGTAAAGATAAAATTTTCCAGTACGGATCAAGCTGAAGGCATGGCTCGTATCGGAGATAACCTAATAAAACTAATACCAACAATATAAATAAATCATTATGCCAGGAGCAGACGATAAACAACTAAAAGATTTCCAAGGGCTCCCGCTTTCGGAACTCATAATTGACCCTCTAGTGTCAGCGGCTAAAGGCCAGAAGAAATTAGCTGGAGTAACATTGGACTTTGTATCCTCGATTGGGTTTGAGCCTGATCCAGAAGATCCAAAGAAAACCAGAACCCGTACCGTTGATGTAGAAGTCGAACGGCTAATCAAAGGTCAAACCAAACCATTAAAACAAATGGTGAAGATGCCGTTACTAACGATGGTAACTATACCTAACCTATCTATATCTGATGTTAAGGTACATTTTGATATGGAGGTTAAGAGTCATTCCCAAAACACAGAGTCACACGACAATAAACAAGAGGATCATTCGGAGTCTGAAGTTCATGCATCTGTAAGCGGTCACTTCTGGGGGATAGGTTTTGAGGCTGGAGGTAGCCATTCCAATTCACATACAGGAACAGTCACATCGCACTCTGAAAACATCAGATCAACAGACTTCTCAGCTCGTTACAGCATTGACGTGGAATGTACACAGAATTCTCCGGCCGAAGGATTAGCAAGATTTACACAAATGCTGGCTTCTACAATGGAACCAGTAGACACACAAGCAACAAGCTAAATAGAAAGGATAAATAATAATGCCAAAAGGAAAAGGAAAACCAAAACCAAAACCCAACAGTAAAAAGAAAGGATATTAAAATGGCTAATACATACCGATGCTGCCGATTGGAACCGATGTGCGACTGCGATGAACTGGATACAGTTTGCAGTGTTGTGATCGGTTTAACAGCTACGACTGAAGATGAAAAACACACTGCCTACATAGATGGCATATATAAATACGACGAGGAAAACAAACCTACAATTGAGGAGTTCAAAGCTGGTGCATCTGCTCTAGTGTCACAATTTGCCGCTGATAACGGCTGGATTGCCAGTTTAGACGCACAAATAGAGGCAACTAAAAAACAAGATGTTCCTGTTCCAGACTTTGTGGCTCCAGAGATAACGGTTGATACCACTGTGGAACCAACACCTGAGCCTGAGCCAATACCTGAGCCTGAGCCAGTTGTTGATGAAGACACTTCAGAAGAGGAAGGTGACACTGATGAAGAAGGATAAATGCGAAAACCCTCATTGTTTTGACGATACTTGCCAAGGGAACTGCAAATGAAAAAAGAATTAACTCAACGACAAAAAGACACTCTTGCTCGCCACTCGGAACATCACACAGCAAAACACATGAGTGTTATGAAAACCATGATGAAACAGGGTAAAACATTTGGCGAGTCTCACAAGGCTGCTATGAAGAAGGTGGGTAAATAATCTATCTTGAAGACATTTATCGTTACCCTAAAATTGAGTAGCTAACGGAGCAATTATCATGGCAGATAACACAGAACAGTTAAAAACGGCGGTACAAATTCTGGCCCAGGTCAGTGACCGTGCAATGGTGGATGGCCCAACAGGGCGACAACGAGATACAGCTATACAAATATTAGCGAAACATTTCGGGCTGGAAACAGCTCCACCAGCGCAAGGTGACGACAGCCAGGAGGATGCCCCGGTTATCGAAATGCCTGACAGTGCAACTAATTGACGACCTAAAAGTTGGAGCGGCGAGCATTCTGGGAGTGGGTACGATTCTGACCGATTTGGATCTGATCCTTAAATGCCTAGTTTCCCTCGCTACCCTAGTTTACATCATCATGCGCTGTATCAGGTTCAACAAAAACAAAGACTAAATCATGCTTAAATCAAAGACCCTTTGGGGTGGTATTACAGGTATTATAGGCGCACTTGCTGGTTTTATGACAGGCGAGGTAGAGATGGGGGCTGCTATTAATATAGCCATAACCTCTTTATTAGCCATATTTGTACGCCACGGAGTCAAGAAGACCGAGAACGCTGTTAACGGAGAATAGGTGATCAATGCGTTCCATCGGGCAGCGGGGTGAGCTGCTCGTAGCAGAGAGACTTATTGCACACGGTTGGGGCGTAGCTCATCCATTATCTGACACTGCTCGTTTTGATCTATTAACGGTCAAAGGAGACAGGCTGCTTCGTGTTCAGGTTAAATCCACCCAAAAACAGCATTCATATAAGGATTCTCGCCCACACTACCAATTCCAATTGGCTCATGGGTTATCCTCAAAAAAGCGTTACGATCCACATGACGTTGATTTCTTTATCTGCTGTGCATTGGATACTCAAAAGTTCTGGGTAATCCCGTATGGGGCTATCAGGTCACTCACACTCAAAATCTATAATGGGAAGACGGGGAAAATTCACGCCTATCGGGAGGCATGGCATTTGCTCGAATGCGACAAGGAATGACATTGCTGGAGTTGCTCATAGTTATAGCAATCATAGCCATCCTGGCCTCCCTGATAACATCCAGTTTTAGCAGGGCCAAGGATCAGGCTCAGGAGGCAGTGTGCAAGGTTTACAAACAGCAGCTCATCGTTCATTACGCAGGGTACGAAGAGGAGAGGGGAGCCGACTTCTTAGTTAAGCGAGATACAATCCTAGATAGGTGCTGGGAGTGCCATCCAACCCTGCCTTAAATATGAAAATCAGTGTGGGAATAGTGTGGGAATAATAATAAACACCCCAAAATAAAAGACGTAACCTATTGATCTGCAATTAGAAAAGCCAAGAAGCATCGTTAGCCTTTTAAGCCGTTGGTTGTGAGTTCGAGTCTCACCCGACCCACCATTAATTCCCCCTTGTTTTTCCACTTTTCCTAAAGATTTTGCACGTTTTGAAGCTGAATCGTATTTTATAGTTTTTCCCACTGTTTCTCAATTTTTCCCGTTTTCTGCCAAAATGAGTGTGGGAATAGTGTGGGAATTTTAGGCCGTAATTGAGAAGTATTTCTCCACCTGTTTAGGCTTAACTTTCGCAGCGATGTAATTCTTATCCAGAGAAGATAACCCTGTTCCCATTTCGTATTCTAAAAATTCTTTTGGGTCTTGGTATTTATTATCTGATCGAAGCTGACTGTACCTGTATGTACCAAAGGAGTGGCGAGGCCCATCGTAAATCCAATCAATGCCGATATGTTTGGCGATGTTATTGTTCGCCTGACCAGCAGAGTCTCTCACGCTTTTATACTTCTTCTCGAAATCTAATCGTGAAACAGGTGTAATCTTCTTACGTTTTGAAAATTCTTTTTGGCACTGGTAGAAGGCAGGGTATAGTTTAGCCCCACACTTAGAAGGGAGTAACCCACCTTTCCCTTTAGCTCTCTCGAAATATAGCCACAGTATCTCTTTCAAGTTTGGCTTTATTTCAACTTGGCGAAGGCCACCTCCAAATTTACGCTTCCTCACATGAATCTGATTTTCCTCCCAATCGAACTGGCTCCATTGAATAAGCATTGATTCAGATGGGCGACACGCTCCAAAAAACTGCATGGCCAGTATCGGTAGCCAATCGAAGCTACGGCCCTGCTTGTCCCAGCCAGTGCTAGTATCCAGAATCTTATAAGCATTATCTGTAGAAAAATATTTTATATGGTCTACCCCAAACGCATGAGTCGTGTTATCTTTACCTGATTTCAATTTCAACTTCCGTATAGGGAATTTGCTGTCCACTAGGCTCGGCTCTTGATCCTGACCCCATTTTAAAAATGCCTTCACACTGATCGCATATTTGTCATAGGTTTCCTTTGCCCAATTTTGCATTCGCTTCTGCCTCCATAAGTCATCCATTCTAGATAATATTTCGGCCCCACCTACAGAATACAACGACTTCCCTAACCACGGACTAAATACTAAATCTAAATGCCGCTTGATCGAGGCCACCTGGTCACTCCCCACCTCATCGGATTTGTGTTCAATGAACTTATCTATGCAGCTCTGAACATCTTTAAACGTAAACTGACTCAGGTATTTCTGATTCTTTTTCCAACTACGAACTATTTCTAAAACCGTTATGTCATCTTTAACATTGGACATTTCATTTTTAATCTCCTGCCATTGGTGGTTTTCAGCTTCAGTCATGTCAACCGACTTGCCACCGTTCCAATTCTGGCAGAGATCTTTAGCGAATTTATCAACAGCCTCTTCAGTTTTCCTGTTAGTGAATTTGCGATTAGCTCTACTATGTACGGTTGAAGTGAAATACAATATTTTAAAACCTTTTCGGTCACTCTCCCATTTGTATTGCAACCCCATTTCCTTCGCGGCTTTTTTTTGTTTGGCTTTGCCGTTCTGCCATAGTGTCCATTCTGCTTTAGCCATTACAGATTGTTCCTCTCCTCAAATGCCTTCATCTCTTTAGAGATAGGTCTAGAGTTTTTTAACTCCTGTTTAATTTTTGTTACAAACTCCTCCAACGTCATGCCATACTCTTTAGCAGCAGCCTTGAGGACTTTCGGATCTGTTTCCCATTTGAACTCACTGATTGGAGGGAGCTTGTTTGGGTCTTCTTTCTTGAATAGATTTA
>PAAT01000100.1 GCA_002698965.1 Rhodopirellula sp.
AAAATTCGTCTATTCCAAGGCGATCAGATCGTTTTCATCTTTTTCTTGCATCATCAAGTACTTTTGGCACACCACTTGCTTATTAATAACAGCGTGAAACAAGTGATCTGTCAGCGAGACATGCCGAGCTTCCCTGATAGTATCAACACCAGCTAACCTGGTGCAAAATTGTTGGCGATGTGCCGTGGATCTAAGGAATTGCTATCGGAGTATGATAGCTGAAAGAAGAGTCCCGAGTGGGGACATGTGATCCAGTTTTCTACGGTTACAAATGAAAAGGCCCGATTGGATTCCCGCATCCAACCGGGCCTTTTTCAATTAGATATCAATGGCTCTCAAACCAACATCGGCTACTGATCCACCTCCTCGAGTGGCTGGGATTTCCCATTTTCCCCTACTGCGTCCTGATCGTCATAAAGTGGCAGATGGCGATAGTGTACTTCGAGACTTAAAAGATTCATGGTGGTGACATAAAGTCGCCCTGCATGGGGGCCCCAGCGATCAGGGACTGGCCGTCGTGGATCCCAACTTCCAGCCAAATCGCCTTCCTGCTCCTGCCCATTGACCAACAGGGGGTGTAAGCGATCATTCCATTGTTTCCAATGCTGGCCACCCATGTGGTACATGAATTGGGTTGCGTAGTACCAATAATATGTGTCTCGCAAAGAAGCATCTTTCGTGCGTCGAATGGATGGTAAGTTTTCACCCAAATAAAGTGCTCCACGCTCGGCGATCTCGCTCGTCTTCTCCATCCCGTTATAAAGTCTCATCAACAAGCCAACACTAGTCATTGTCTTAGAGGATACCCGTCCCTGTCCCTGTCGTGCATTCGACGGAGCATAGGGATTGTATGCATGCATAAACGGTTTCTTTGCATCCTGAGATGCGTCAAGGAAGTTTTTGATTCCGCGATAGGTTTCATCAGGAATTTCTAAACCGGCACGTCTACCACTTTCCACTGCCATCATCATCCAACCTGTCACAGACAAGTCGGCTTCACGGCCCGGAGTATATCTCCATCCACCCCGTTCGACATGCTGCGACTCGATAATAAAATTCAATGCCTGCTGCACGGAATCCTTAATCCGAGGATCTTGAGTCATTCCATAGGCTTCACACATGGCTAACGTTGCAATTGCATGCCCATAAAGTCTCGCTACCTGATTACTTGCCGTTCCCTGCGCTATGTAATAATCGCCGTTGGCTTGTTGGTTTGCCAACATAAAATCCACGCTACGTTGTAAGAGATCTTTGTATTGATACTGTTGGTGATTGTAACCTGCTCCCTGAAAAGCCAGTAAACTCAACCCTGTCGCTGCTGTATCGCTATCGATAGCACTTACACCATCAAAAGCTGCGAACTGTTGTAGCGACCAGCTACCGTCGCGACGCTGAAATCTAGCCAGAAAGGCCAGTCCCTTTTCAATCGTCTCCTCGGTTTCTGGTCCGGCAGCTCCATTGCCCCCCTCTCTATTACGACGTCCGTCAAAGCCTTCTTTAGCAATGGTTGCATGCGTATTCAAGGCTGGCAACGCTATCATCCCATCCCGCTGAAATCGCGATGGACGCAACTGAATCGTTGCACTATCCACACTAGCTCGACGATCGGTGATTCCAGCATCGGCTGCTAGTTGTTCTCCCAGACCTCCTAACCCTTCTTCAGCAGCCGAATTGACCGGCACTGGTTCGGCAAATGGCTGAGCGACCGGTCCTTCTGTATACCCGCCAGCCAAGTCTGTCTCCTCCATGTCACCTGGGGACGGGCTTCCCGTCTCAGGCACATCAACAGCAACCGGACCGAAATCGCTGAGCGCTGGTCCTCCACGTTCCGTACGTCCAACATTGCTTCCGCCGGTGTCCGCGACTTGCTGACCATTACCTTCTGCAGCGGTTGATTTTTCGCTGCGAGTACCGATATTGGTTCCGGATACTTCAGCCTGTCCTTCCACGGTTGTATCGCCAGCAGGCCCACCGGTATCTGCCGTATCCGACTGAGCTCGCAATCCCCCAGAAGCAGCATCCGGCATATCAGCCTGAGCGACTAACTCGCTACCCTCCTCAGCTCCTCCCGATACCGTTGACCCTTCGACCATCACTTCAGGGACATCCGCAAGAGCATTCAAAGGAGCTCCGCGGCTACTTCGCACAGGTGACGCCGTACCTCCGCCAGCGGCGGCAGACCCAACTTCAGCGTCACTCGCACTGGCAGCTCCAGTGGCGCGTTCAATATCGGCAGCTAGCGGGCCAGATGTGCCGCCAGCTTCGGCCAATTGCTCGGCAGCATCCATCGTACCACCAGTCGATGCTCGTTCCACAGCCGCTGTTTCTCCAGCCGCACCTCCACCAACATCAGGGGTGGCCGAGGCGACCGGTTCTCCTTCACCTGTTTCAGGTGCAGCCACTTTGACGCCAACATCAACAGCATTAAGAGCCAGAGCATTATCGACCATTGTCGTTCTACCAACTGCTTTACCTGAAGAAGCTAAATCTTCATCCAATTGGGATGAAGAGCCCTCCGGCCCACTTCTCGAATCTTCATTGCGAGCAAGATCGCTTTGAGCAATTTGGCCTAAGGCTTCTTCATCTTCATTATCAGCCTGATTTTCGGAAAGAGCTCCAGATAACGATGTCAACTCTCCTGACTCTGCTTTGGCAACGGCTTCTTCATTAGACGTTAGGGCCGATGCTTCTGGTGCCCCACCGGAACCTTCCGGGGATACGGCTTGCTCCGCTTTGGCATTGGTCGCCAGAGATTCCAGATTTCGTCCACTCACATTACGAGCTACTTCAGCACTGTCGGACTCATTGCTTAACTGTCTGGAACCGCCGCCAGCGGCGCGACTGAAACTCTCTTCCGATTTGACATTTGGTTCGCCGGTATCAGCGGACGCCAGTCCTGCCATCGCATTTAAGTCGGCAGTCGTTGCTTCCCGTGCTGCACTATTTTGGGCACTTGCCGATGCCTCCAATGTTTCCTGACTTGGTTGTTTCGACGCTAATGCCTCGGCAGGAACATTCGTATTAGGATTCCGAATGGCCGAGGCTACATCTGTCTGAGTACGATTGCGTTGCACCTGAGAGGACTGACTGGAATTATCGGAGTTGGCCTCCTGATTTCGAGTCGATTCAGCCCGAGAGGCAGCTGTAGCAGCCACCTGAGCTTGACTTTCAGCGGCAGCAGACAAAGCCGAGAGATTTTCTCCCGACGCAGCCCCGGACTGCCCATCATTCGCTCGGGATGTTGCACGTTGCGACTGTTCTAAAGACGGAGAATCATTCATCACAACAGACAACGCATTAGCTGGGTTATCTGCATTGGTTGGAGAAGCCACCTCAGCAGCCACTTTTGAAGAACGCTGTGGGCTATTATTTTGATTAGGTGAATCTGACTGGGTTGCCTGTTGAGATTCACGACGCTGCGCCAAATTACTGCCTGCTGCGATTGCGGCTGCATTATTCTCAACTGTTGTCAATTGTTTCAACTGATTTGAGCTTTGATTTGTATTAGCACGAGCTACATTCCCTTTAGCTGCATTTGGGTTAGGGCTAGGCTGAGCCACTTGATTCGGACGTTGAAGATCTGTCGCAGTCAGGGTTGGATTAGGAACACTAGCCGTTGCATTTTGCTGGCGATTGATCGGGGATTTTTGAGAGCTTTGGGCATTCGGATTAGATTGATCACGACTGGTGACTGCTCGGTTGGTTGTCTGAGCTGCGACCTTCACAGAGTTATTAGCTGCATTCTGAGAATTCGTTTGATTAGGTGTTCTTCTTGGTGAAGCCTGTTTTTGAGGTGTATCGACAGCTGACGCAGTAAGTGCCGGAGTGGTTTTACTTGGTTGCCCCGCCTTGGTATTTTCGATCGGTTGGGTTGGTGGTGTGATTGCGGCTAATTCACTCGACCGACGACTTGGTCGCGAGGACGCCGCCGTCATCTGTGGGTTAGGCTCTCTACTATTCTGACGATTGACTGCTTCAGCGGTCACCATGGGGCTTACATTCTCCGACGGAGCTTTAGAGGGTGACGCCTGAGTATTAGCGGTATTGGCTCGCTGTGTTACAGCATTGGTACGAGGTTCGACCTGAGCCGGTGCTTCGACGACTGCCGTTTGCGGCGTTTCTACTGGCTGTACCCTCGGTACATCGCGCGGCACCCGCTGAGACCTTGGATTGACCGCAGGCGTAGGAACTTTAGCTACATTCTGTTGTTCCCGACTCGGCGATTCGCGTTTTACAGGTTGGGAATCAGCGACCTGGACAGGCGTTGGAGTGGGTTGTGAAACCTCTGGGTTGCGTTCCGGGATCGCCGTTCGCTCCTGTGGAGCAAGCGTGTTTTTAGACACTTCCAACGGAGTCTCTTTGGCTTTCGTCTGGGCTGTTTGGTTTTGCACCGGTGTTACCTGAGTTTTAGGCAGGTCTGCCATTTTTGTTTCCTGACGAACTGCTGACTTCTGCCGGCTATCATTTGTCACCTGAGCTGTCTGACTTTCTGCCCGTTGAGCGTTATTAGCGTCTGACTTTATCGGAACATCTGCTTCGACTGGCAAAGTCATCTTTTGCAGATTCTCTGCTGACTGACTACGAGCAACATTTCTTGAAGGTGTTTCCGTCACCCGAGGCTGAGTTGCTTTCATATTTCTGGTCGGCTGAACAACCTCTGTTGCAACATTATTCAACTTAGGAAGTTCTACCGAATTACGACTCAATTTTGAGGTTGAATCAGCCTGACGAGCTGACGAGTTAGCCGACTCAGATCGCTTCTCAACAACTTCAGGCATCGGTTGAGGCTCCGCCTGCTCCACACTTGGCTGTTGTATTTCTTCTGGCGACTCCGTTTCCTGTTGACGATCGACTTCTGGTGGCTGTGGGTCAGGTATTTCTGTTTCCACAGGTTTTAAAAAATCCGGTTTTTCAACGTTTTGCTGCTGATGACTGGGATGATATTCAAGACGTTTTTTGGGCTTCTTTCTAACTAATTGCTTGTGAGCAACTTCACCACGCCAACCCTTAGAAAACACCTCGGCTTCCAAAGCGTAGATCAGCATCATGAGGTGAATGATGGCACAAACGATTACAGAAAACTGCATCGTCCGTTTGAATTTTTTGTTATCAATATAGTGAAACGTCAGAATAGACGTACAAATCAACAAGAGAACGATAAGCAGAGAAACCCATGGGCTGGCATACCATGCTGCTTCAGGATCGAACGGTTGATACGCGAAAATACCGCCGATTAGGAAACCACCAAGGACCACGAGTGCGATATTAACGGGCCATTGCTGTTCATCAAAGACAAGCCGAGTTCGGGGTACATAGCGACGTACGATCTTATTCCGTACGTTAACACGCTCTTCTCTGCGAATATCATCGAATGGCGATGGTTCGTTCATCGATTCCCTACTGCTCTGTCGCAATCGTGTAGTCATGAATCCCTGCGGTATTACAGAGATTCATAGCATTCGCGACATATTGGAAAGGAACGCGTTGGTCTGCTCGTATAATGACTGTTTGTCCCAATGGATTGGAGGCCACTGCTTCATTCAATGCGAGTAATAACCCGGTACCATCAAGCGTTTGACCGCCAACAAAATAATGACCATCACGGGTAATATTGATTGCAATTTCATTTGGTTCGGAAGTAACAGCTGCCGCAGTCGATGCCGTCGGCAACAGAACATCGAGTTCACGATCTTCCTGAGCGAAACGAGTCGCCACCAAGAAGAACACAAGTAGCAAGAACACCACGTCAATCAATGGCGTAAGGCTCAAAGTACCTAAAGCTCGGCTAGTCTTAATTTTAACTGTCATCGTTCTTAATTACTCTTCCGATTCTTCTTCGTCATTCTCAACTGACGTGAACCGCATACGTCCTTCAAACCGTTCGATCTGTGGCATCAGACTGAATAACAACTCATCCACTTCATGGAACAATCGCTGGAGCTTTCCTTCCAGATAGTGTGAGAACACCGCAGCCGGAATCGCAACAATCAATCCACATAAAGTCGTTACCAAAGCAACGTAAATCCCTTCTGCCAGGAAGTCTGCTTTATTAACACCTTGCGGTAAACCAGTCGTATCGTGAAATGCCTGAATCATCCCCCAAACCGTACCCAGCAATCCCATTAATGGAGTAACCGCGGCGGCCAGATTTAACCAGCGCACGTTGGAGTAAAGACGATCTGCTTCTCGCTCGCTCGCTTCAGTCGTCGAACGATCTACTTCTGACTGTGGACGTCCCACTTTCACAAGCATTGCCCGAATCACGCTGGCGGCTGCGGAGGGGTATCGCTGACAAAGTCGATAAGCGGCTCGAGGATCAAACTGTCCCTGCTCTTCAGCCAACAAACCCAATTCAGCAACCAAACTTGCAGGAATAACCCGGTCGCGCCGTAACGCCATTGAACGTTCAATCACAAAAGTAACTGTCACAAGAGACATCAATCCAATTGGTATCGTAAATGCCCCCCCCTGCACAATCAGTGAGAAGATATTAATCCCCTCGGATTCCACATTCTCAACCACGCCATCTTCTACGCGTTCAACCCCTACGGCCTGATCACTTGTGGCATCATTACCAGCTGCCGGCCCCTCTTGCGCTGAAGCTCGAGCATCGTCTTGAGCAAACGCTTTATTTGCGGGTAGTGAGAGGCTGGCCCCCAATATCAACACACCACAAACGGCGCCTACCAGTAACGTCTTGCCACCGGAATTCCACTGTTTTAATCCTGATTTCACTAGATTCATCTGTTCCTATAGCGACTTCAGTGTTCGAGGTTTTACCCCTCTCGGCTACTGAAGTAGTTTCATCAATTCTGTAATGCGACTTTTTGCCATTTCCACACGGTCTGTTTGGGAATACACGTCTACGATCCGTTGATAATAGTCAATGGCTTGCCTCACAAGTTCTTTCTTAACTTCCGCGTCTTTTGCTTCTTCTGCCAGAACTTCCTTACATCGGCCCGCCTCATAGGCGGATAATGCCTGCCAAGGCTTTGCGTCCTCAGTATCAAAACGAAGCAAGGTGCGATCAAACTGTTTGATCGCTTCTGCGAACTGCTTCTGTTTGAAATAAACATCGCCAATCATGAAAAACGCCCGAGCTCCAACACCGGCACGATTGCGCCCGGCAGCCTCAAAACTCTTCAGCGCCTCTTCATATTTCATCTCTCGATCGAAAGACCATCCAATTTCAAAATGAGCTTCATGCCGATAGGAATCGGCTTCTTCCAATTCAGAATCAATCACGCGTTGTAATAAGCCACGTGCCTGTTCAAAATTCTTCTGCTGGGCCGCCGATTGACCAGCATGTAGCCAAACGAGAACCGAAAAGTGATCGCTATCGAACTTCTGCTCAACAAGCGGCTCAAATGCCACCAAGGCTTCAGCATATTTGTTCTGTTTGAATAGACTCTCGCCTTGCATGAATTTGCCATCCTTCGCAAGTTCACCTTCAGCATACTTTTCAAGCTGCTGAGCAAAGTGCTTTCCGCTTTCTTCAAATGCGCTGTTACGGAAACTAGCCCAACCTAACTTGTGTAAAATCAACTCCTGTAAGCCACCTTCTTTTGAACTGGCAAATGCTTTGCCGTATTGCTGTAAGGCCTGAGTATAATTTTTTTCATCGTATTCATACTCACCCAGCCGAAAGAATGAGTCCGCAGCCAGGTCGCTATCCTTATGCTTTGTCACTAACTGAGTAAACACCTTTCGAGCCTCATCATGTTGATTCTGAGACCGTAGTGCAAATGCAACTTCATACAAAACTGCATGAGCAAGGCGATAGTCTTCTAGCTCAGCCAGAATAGAGTTCCAGGTTTCAATAGCTTCAGCCACCTGCTTATCTTCCAGTTGTTTCCTTCCCTTTTCGAACTTCACATCAGCTCGACGACCAATTGCATCTTTGGCAAATTCCGAATCAGCATAATTATCAATCACTGATGTGAAGTGGGTAATCGCACCATCAAAGTCAGTGCCAACAAAATGATATTCACCTAAACGAAAAATGGCTTCGGGCAATAGTTTGCTTTCCGGAAAGCCCTCAATCAGTTGACCGATACTTGCTTTGGCATCATCGTACTTTTCTAATCGTGCCTGACTTCGAGCAAGCAATAACAAACTCTCAGCTACTCGTTTGCCCTTTGGATTGTCTTTCACAACGGCAGTCAACAGTTCAATGGTTTCGGCGAATTTGTCAGCCTTGAATAGTTCGACACTTTTTAGTACTCGAGATTCTTCGACAAGCTTGGAAACATCTTTGATAAACTCATGGCCCGCGTACTTTTCACGAAAAATGGAGGCGTCACTAAGTACATCGTCATATTCTTTAAGCTGAAATGCAGCAAACGCGGCGAAGTACAAAGCATCTGGGGCTAGAACATGCGTCTCATGATCTTTGGCAATCGCCCGATAACGAGAACGGGATTCCCCATATTTAGCCTGACCATCGAAGGAATCAGCAGCGGCCATTTTAAAGCGTACTTTCAAGTCTTCTGTGTCAGCTTTTTCAATCATTTGCTGAGCCAACGCCAATGACTTGCTGTACAACTTCTTTTCGATGTACTTTCGGCAAAGCACATTTAGCTGGGTAACGGCAGTCTTCTTGTGATCCGCATCTTCGGTTGCCGCAAATACCGACTGATAAATCGTGGAGGCATCGTCAAATTGCTCGAGGTTTACGAGGCAAAATGCCTGTCGCAGTCGAGAACGAGTCGCATGTTCAAATCCCTCAACCGCTGCAACTTCTGCAAAGATCCGGGCCGCTTCTTCGAATCTGTCATCCTGCAACATCGATTCAGCTTTCCGCATACGTACTTCGGTACGCAGACCGCTTT
Source organism: Rhodopirellula sp. (assembly GCA_002698965.1). Lineage (GTDB taxonomy): Bacteria > Planctomycetota > Planctomycetia > Pirellulales > Pirellulaceae > UBA721. Next base: position 8,832 of record PAAT01000100.1, read on the forward strand.
CGGGAAATTCCTTCAGAAACAAATCATAAGCAACCCCTGCTTCCTTATACTTTTCTTCCTCTTCAAGCGTGGCTCCCAGGACATAGATTGCATCCTGTCGGTAAGCTGATTTCGGGAATCCAGTTACAACGGCTCGGTAATCAGCAATTGCCTTGGTTTTGTCATTCTGGTTGTAGAAAGACTCACCACGCAGGTAAAAAGCCTGATCTGACAATGGTCCTTTTTCAAATAACTCCAATTGCTTTCCAAACGCTGAAATAGCTGTGCCGAAATGCGTCATTCGTTTCTCTGCATTCTGTGCTCCCAACGCCTGCGCATAACGAGTACGTCCCCAATAGAAATAAGCCGCTTCTGAGTTTTCATGCTTTTCATAACGCGTCGCCGTAAATTCAAAAGCCGCCGCTGCCTCGTCGTACTTCTTCAACTGAAGTGAACAGATACCCAAGTAATAGATTGCCTTCGGTGCCAATGGGTCATCAGAATACGCATCACGAAACTTCACCCACTCCTCAATAGCGATTTCGAATTTACCACCATTTTGGTAACTAGCACCATCTGCATAAACGTCCTGAGCATCCTCTGACGATTCGGCTTTTAACTTGATGGGTTCGGGAGCGTCCTGAGCCATCCCCACAGTGGGAATTCCAATGCTAAAAGCTGCTGGAATCAGGAGTAAAACAAACCCTCTTACTATGTATCTTTTGAACATATTCTTCTCTATTTCCGTATCTACCTGAGCTTCAATTTAGAGACTGAAACTTCTGCCAATACTATCAGTTTAGCGATTCGATGGTCAGGAGAAAACAAGAACGTGGGGACCGTGATAGATTGGGGAAGGTAACTTTCCCCTTTTTCTGTTAAAAGCGGGGATTTATTACAGTCTTATCGCCTTAACGGACAGGGAATAGCCTGATTTCCAACCTACTGTTATTCCGATAATAAGAAGTACCACTATTTGCGTGCATTAACGATTTTTCGTAGCCACTTGGGCATTAATTCGGGGATTCAAAAGTGAGTGAAATACTGATTACAGGTGGTGCCGGATTCATCGGCTCTCACCTCACTGAATTACTACTCACGCGGAACCACTCTGTCACAATCGTTGATGACTTGAGTACGGGAACCCCGGCCAACGTTAAACATCTCGAACATCATTCCGGTTTGACATTTGTTCATGGAGATATCGGCAACGAAGAACTCCTCAACGAAGTCATTCAAAATAAAGATCAGGTATACCACCTGGCCGCCGCTGTGGGAGTTGCACTGATTGCCAAGCAGCCAATCGAAACGATTGAGAGGAACATTTACCCGACTCAATTATTACTTGCCGCGCTGCGGGAAAGAATCGAACGCGGCGAAACAGTGACAACTTTTTTCAGCTCCACCAGTGAGGTTTACGGGAAGAATCCAAAAGAAAGTTGGACTGAAGAAGACGACTTAGTCTTTGGCGCAACAACTCGCCCGAGATGGTCTTACGGAGTCTCCAAGGCTATTGATGAATTTCTGGCATTAGCGTGTGTAAAAGAATATAACCTCCCAATTGTGATTGGACGCTTTTTCAATGTGGTAGGGCCAAGGCAGACCGGAGCCTACGGGATGGTATTACCCAGGTTTGTACAAGCGGCTTTAGCCGGGGAGCCACTTCAAGTCCATGATGACGGGAGACAAATTCGCTGCTTCTCTCACGTGTACGATGTAACCCGAGCAATCACCAAACTAATGGAAACGCAGGAAGCCTTCGGTAAAGTCATCAACATCGGCAGCGACAATCCGATTTCTATTTTAAATCTGGCCACGCGAGTCATCGAAATCTGCGGCTCCACGTCTAATATAGAATTCCAGACTTACACGGAAGCTTACGACGCGTCGTTTGAGGATATTCGTCGTCGAGTACCTGATCTCACGAGAATTAGAAACATGATCGGAGATCCTAATGAGCACGATATCGACCAGATAATTAACGATGTCCGCGACTCACTAACTTAATCAGTGGGTTTAGATTGCTTCTGGATTGATGAAATAGGAGTACTGGTTCCCGGCCACATACCCTCCTGATCACTGGACATCATCAACAATTGTAATACTCGCGGACTAATGCTTTCATGCAACCTGTCAGTACGACCACTTGCATAAACGGCATTGGCTATGCCGTGATGATTACTTGAAATCCTGGCAAACCTCATATCATCTTTGCCACGTCCGGCACCTCGCTGTTCATTCAGATCAAGGACAGCGATCACATGCACACCTTCCGGAATTGGATCTACAGGCCGCCAATGAAATAAAAGCGCGGATGGCTTTCCATCAATCCAATTACCTGAGTCAATATTTTCACTAAGCATCAATGTATGTTCCAACCCATCCTTCTCTGAAACGGATTGAAACGTATGCTCATTCCAACCGACCTGATCACCACTTAGGTGAGGGTCATCTGCAAACAACCCATTGGCAGGATAATCCACCAAGACAGCCGAAGTATTACCCCTGGGGGCATCCGGTAAACCGCCATTGGCTACGAACGATGTATAACCGCCCGGCAAAGGCTTGTCCTGCTCAAGTTCAATCGGTGGATTATCAGGACACACTAACTGAGGCAAATAAGTATTCCGCAACTGAGACTGGGCGGATTCTGAATAGTCCATGACAAAACTATCGAATAGTTTTGTGTATTCACCCTGTCGATTATCCGACTGAATGGAATACCCTTCTATCTCGTTTTGGGGTTCAAGGCCTAGTGCCGGAAGTGCCAGTAGTGGCCAACCTACGATCCTATTGGCTTTCATTCCCTGTTCTTCAATGAATTGCGGAGGCTGCCACAGATTACGATAATTTGGAATTCGAAGGGCATTAGCCTCAGCATGTTGAATTGCAAACCCAAGCGCCGCAAGTCGAAAATCGCACATATTGCTGCGACTCTCCATCCTACGGCCAAAGATATAGGGCCAGAGCAAACCAGCACAAACCATCGCCAATACGATAAAGGCTAATAGTTCGCTCTTTCCAATTCCACGATTCATTATTCATTCGGTTCAAAAGTGTCCTAAGTCAATAAAACATACTGCTTAAGTGAATATATGGCAAACAACAACTTAAAACAGAATGACATTACACTAACTAATTCCGTAGAGTATTATTTAGACATTAACGGTACTTTCCTCAGAGTTAAGCTGTCCAAATCAAGTGATGGAAAATATGATGCCCACCTACAAAAGACGAGGCCTGACTTTGATTGAGCTTTTGGTCGCATCAACGTTAGGTCTAATGCTGGTCATTGGCGTGATGAAGGCATTTCAAGAAATTACGCGTTCGGTCACCCGTGGCAGGGCGGTCGTTAAATTGTCTGAAGATGTCCGAAGAGCTACTAATGTCTTACGATCGGACCTGGAAGGTTTAACTGTTAAGTGCATTCCCAACTTAGCTTCGAATGAAGATAGCGGTTACTTCGAATTGATTGAGGGCCCTAAGAATGATAAAAATTCAATCCCGCTCCCCAATGGACTAATCAACGATATCCCGGGCGATACCGATGATGTATTAATGTTCACTTCCAGGAGAACCAGCGATTTTTTTTCTGGAAGAATCCAGGGATATCTTCTCGGGAGCAGTGAGGGATACGAAAATCTTGAATCCCCTGATGCAGAAATTATTTACTGGCTAGAATTGCGAAACACTGACAACGGATTTGACGGTCGAGACAATGACGGTAATGATGTTATTGACGAGGCGCAAGAACGCCTACCTCTAACCCACAACGGGATGCCCATAGGAACATTACGGCGCCGTGCTCTGCTTATTCGTCCAAACCTCAATGGGCCAGAAGGCGTCTTACTGAGGCCAAATTCGAGTGAACCAATCAAAATAGCTCTGGATTCTGGCGGAAATCCGATTCTTAATGATCTATTTTTAATGAACTTCATCAACTCCAATGATCTTTCGATTCGATTAAATGCTGACGGCACAATCAGTGCCAATAGTTTGGCTGACTTAACAATGCGACAAAATCGTGTCGCTCATATTCCGACCGGCATTATCAATCATGAAGACCCCGATAAGCCCAACTACAAACGGGATCCCAACTTCCCGTATCCATTTACCGACGCCAGACTGCCATTCCAGTTTGGCTATTTTAGCAGTGATGATGTACTTTTAGAGGGCGTGATCGGATTCGACTTGCGAGTATTTGACCCACATGTCCCCATCCAAGGAGTCGTTGAGCCAGACCCCGAAACCAATTCACCCAAAGTAATTGAAGCTTTGTCACCGACTGACCCAGGATATAATTTTTCAGATAATACGAGGCCCGTAATAAGTTACGGAGCGTTCTCTGATTTGGGATGGCGACGTGAAACTGGGCAAATAGGTTATCGGCAAACCGATTATCTGTCGGGCTTGCCCCATCCAAAGTCGGGGCTGTTATTAAATCGACTACAGGATGAGAGTGACGACGATTACAAAATTAGATTGCAGAATTCTCTCTTTATTTACGACACCTGGACTCAAAGATATGAACGTGATNGGATTAATCAANATCAANACAATATGATCGATGAGGGAACTAACGGGNTTGATGACGATGGTAANAACGGGATCGATGATCCGGGCGAATCCGAAACACACCCCCCCTATAACGTTCCGCTTCGTGGAATTCAGGTAATCATTCGTGCTTTTGAAACNGGCCAACAACAGNTGCGNCAAGCNACTGTGTCTCANAACTTCACTTCGGAATAAAGACTNGCTNCGATGCATACAATCCGGTTACNTGGTCCGTGGCAATACACNCCAATCGCNACGACCCGCTGGACTAAGTCCGGNNAATCCGAAGAAACNNGCACGGAAGTCCCCCCCCCCGGCTCCATGAAGATCCCCNGCGATTGGAGTGATTCATTGGGCTCAACTTTCCGCGGTAAAGTTCTATTTCAACGTCACTTTCACAAACCGACAGGTTTGGAAGATGGAGACTGCATTCGAATTCGCATCGACCAAGTGAACGCGCTGGCCGAAGTTTTCCTCAATCATAAAGCGATCGGATCGATATCAGTCGAAAATGGAAGTACAGCATTTGAGATTGAAGACGAACTTGAGCCGCGGAATCTTTTGGAAATCCTTATCGACTTGCCACTTGTAGATGAAGAAAGTGCCAACCTAATTACTGTTGATGGTCTCTCCGGTGGTATCACGGGAGAAGTCCAGTTAGAAATCGAACCCGCTCGTTCGGCAGGCTGAGCAGTTATTCAAAAACGTACCCAACTACTTCGGTACGAACCACGCTATAATACAGGCCGAGGAAATAGTGTTTACTTATCCGTCTTTTCTAATCTGAACGCATGAAAACTTCCCTTCTCCCACTAATATCTCTGCTGCTGATCTTTTCTCTTTTCACTGGTTGCGGAGAACGCCCGACGCCTGTCGCCAAAGGTAAGCCCTCCGTTCAAACTGAAGAACTGCCGAAGAGAACACTTCCGCCACAGCCTTCCATTCCAACCGACGAAAAGAAAAATGAACGTGAGTCAGCTCCAGCGCCCCCAAGCCCGGAACCCATTCCGATTTCAAAGCAAGACCTGACTGAAGGATGGATCCGTCTTTTTGACGGCGGAAGTCTCTACGGCTGGCATGCGGAAAACAAAGCGAACTGGGCAGTCGAAAAGGGAGGCATTACTGTCAGTGAAGGTACACAAGGCCTGCTGCGAACAACTTCCGAATTCACTGACTACAAACTACGACTAGAATTCAAAGCGGATAAAGACACCAATAGCGGAATCTTCCTTCGCACTGCTGGACAACCGACAGACCCTACCAAAGACTGCTATGAATTCAATATCGCAGCAGCCGACAACCCATTTCCCACCGGTAGTCTCGTCGGACGTGCAAAGGTTGAGAATGCGCCGACCTCCGGTGAATGGCAAACTGCCGAAATCACCGTCATGGGAAATCAAATCAAAGCAATCATCGATGGCAATCTTGTGCTCGACTATATCGATGAAAATCCGATTCCACGTGGGTTCATCGGTCTACAACTGAATTCCGGGAAGATCGCATTCCGAAATATCATACTACGCCCACTCAGTTTAGAGCCCCTTTTCAACGGGACCGATTTAACCGGTTGGATCGAATACCCTGAAATGGACAGTACATTCTCTGTCACCGACAACGGGGAATTAAATGTAGTTAATGGTCGAGGTCAGCTTGAAACCGAGGGGCACTATGCGGACTTTGTGCTACAACTTGAGTGTATCAGCTATGCCGAGGCTCTAAACTCTGGTATTTTCCTTCGCTGTATCCCCGGGGATGTCATGATGGGTTACGAAAGCCAGATCCAGAATGGAATGAAAGATGGAAATCCCCTCACGCCTGCTGATTGCGGTACCGGAGGAATCTTCCGGCGGCAGGACGCTCGACGAATCGTCGCGAAGGATAATGAATGGTTCCATAAAACAATCATTATTTCCGGTAATCACATCGCCGTTTGGGTGAACGGCTATCAAGTCAGTGACTGGTATGACGAACGCAACATTGACGGCAATCCACGACGAGGCCTCCGGACAGAAGCTGGATCCATCATGATTCAGGGGCATGATCCGACAACAAATCTTAGCTTCCGCAATTTGCGAATCGCAGAACTAAAGTAGAGCTTTGAGTTCTTTCGGCAAATTGAAATGCACTTTTTCCTCTCGGATCACTCGTGACTCAAGTTCTGCTCCAAATTTCTCTCGAATGTATTCGATACAATCCTGAACCAGATTTTCCGGAGCGCTTGCCCCAGCGGTGATCATCAGCGTCTCAACTGACTGAAACCATTGATCGTTGATATCTTCAACACCGTCAATCAGGTAGGCTCGTTTGCCTTGTTCAATGGCAATTTCCTTTAATCGCTGGCTATTGGAACTGTTCTGGCTACCAACCACGAGAACTAGCTGGACATCGTCAGCAATAATGCGTACCGCCTCCTGCCGATTCTGAGTGGCATAACATATGTCTCCCTTGGGTGGTGACTTCACTTCAGGAAATCGCTCTCGAATTTTATCGATAATCCGGTTTGCATCATCGACGCTGAGCGTTGTCTGAGTCAAATAGGCAACTTTAGATTCATCCGGAACTTGGATACGATCGACATCCGCTTCATTCTCTACAAGCATCATTGATGTGGGCGCTTCTCCCATGGTGCCAATCACCTCATCATGACCTTCATGACCAATCAACAG
>PAAT01000101.1 GCA_002698965.1 Rhodopirellula sp.
ATTTTCATTGGACAGTGAAAGAGCGCGAACGATGGCATACTGAGCCAGGTTTGTATCCTGATACTCATCGACCATGATGTACTTATATCGTTGATCGAGATCATGACGCAACTCAGCGTTGTCTCGTAACATCACCGCGACATGCAATAATAAATCGTCGAAGTCGACTGAATTTGCTCGAAGCAGAAAACGCTCGTAGACGGGATATACCTGCCGGGTGATTTCCGAAACACCACTAAACTTACTACCGCTTTCCCGCTCATATTCCTCAGAAGTACGGAGATTACTTTTGGCATTACTAATCTCCCACAAGACGGTATCGATCGACGCATGAGACAAGTCTACTTTTGCTTCGTCAACCGCTGACTGCAAAGCTTTCTTGGAATCTTTCGTATCCAGAATAGAAAAATTATCGGCCAGCCCTACAAGATTACCGTATTGTCGTAAAAGCCGGGCACAGAAACCGTGAAAGGTTCCCATCCATAAGTGCTGCCCAGGAACAAGTCGGTCAATCCGCAACTTCATTTCATCGGCGGCTTTGTTGGTAAACGTTAACGCCAGAATATTACGAGCCTGAATCCCCTGAGTAAGCATGTAGGCAATTCGATGCGTCACCACTCTTGTCTTACCACTTCCCGGACCTGCAAGCATTAACAGAGGGCCGTCAATGTGAGTTGCTGCTTCACGCTGTGTATCAGTCAACGAAGACAGAATATCTGCTTGCATGATTAAAGGCTTCTCTTCCATGAAGGCACATTGACGTTACTTGCCACATTATAAAGGCATCTGACGAGCGGGGCGAGTCGCCAGTTTGCCAAACACTCCATAGATTGTGCTATCAGGTTAATATTTTTTTGAAAATTAATTGGTAATTGAGAACCGGTTTCGAGTATATTTTGTCTTTCCGATTTGTAGCAGTAATTGCACATACGAAAAGTAATCCTGTTAACCAAGGATGGTTAGCAAAGTCACCACAGGGAGGTATCAATGACTCGCATTCCACTTAGCGCTGCCGACGAACAACGTCGCTTAATGAAACAACGGCTGGAACTCAGTACAGCTGAAATAGGATTAACGGTTAGGACCACGAATTGTCTTGAAGAAAAAGGCATCTTTACAGTTCGTGATCTGCTCCACGCCACACCCGCTGATTTACTAAGCATTTCAAACTTTGGTGGAAAAACATTGGAAGAAGTTTATGCCGCTCTCGAAGAAATTGGCTTCTTTCGAACTGCTGGAAAACGTCAGGTAGCTGAAGCTGCGGCTTAGGGCACTTTTCGTAGAATCTTCACGGCTGTGATGTCCGCGCATCATGGTCGTTTTTTGTTGGATACAACAACTTGAGTTACACTGGAAGGATTCAAACCTTCGGAGAATATCTTAGTATGCGTGTCATCGTTTTTGCTTTTTTATTTAGTTGTACTCTGGTCGCCGGGGCGGGCGATTGGCCTCAGGGCCTTGGCCCTCACCGTACCGGCGTTGCCCTGGAAGAAGTCACTGTCAAAGCCTGGCCCAATTCTGGCCCCGAGAAACAGTGGAGCCATGAACTTGGAATGGGATATGCTGGTCCTGTTGTTTCAGGTGACCACGTGGTCATCTTCCATCGTATTGAGAGCGCTGAACGTCTGGAAGCCCTGCATCGCGAGACCGGCAAAGTCGTTTGGTCTCATGACTTCAAAGCATTCTACAAAGGAGGCTACAATGCCGATCAGGGCCCAAGAAGTACGCCTGTCATTGCCGGCGGAAATGTCTATGTCTATGGAGCTGCCGGCGACCTACACGCTGTCAAGCTAGATACCGGTAAGGTCGTATGGAGCCGGGCGCTCAATGACGATTACCAAGCTCCGGATGGCTACTTTGGGGCGGGTAGCAGTCCGATTGTTTTGGGAGAAAGATTATTAGTCAATGTTGGAGCGGACAATGCCGGCATCGTTGCCGTCGATACAAAGACGGGGAAGACACTTTGGAAAGCGACTGATGAAAAAGCAAGTTATTCTTCACCTTCAACCATCAAGCTTAACAACAAAATTCAGGCCTTGTTTATCACACGAATGAAAGCACTTGCGATAGATCCTGCATCAGGAGAAGTCTTTTTCGAAATCCCCTTTGGAAAACAAGGGCCAACGGTAAATGGAGCTACCCCACTGGCCTTCGGCAACAAAGTCTTTCTCTCAGCAAGCTACGGAATTGGAGCTGAGCTTCTACAAATTTCGAATGATGGAAAAAACATCACTCGTCAATGGGAAGGCGATGACATCCTTTCCAGTCAGTACTCTACCTGCCTGCTGCATAACAATCACTTGTTTGGTACGCACGGTCGCGAAGACATCGGCGTGGCTGCTTTGCGGTGTGTCGCTGCTGACACGGGGAAAGTTGTTTGGGAAGAGTCCGGGTTTGGTGTAGCGCACTGCATTCTAATTCAAAACAACATCCTCGCTTTAAATACTGAAGGGGAGCTATTCTTAGTAAAAGCAGATACCAAGTCATATCAGGAAATCGCTCGTACCACAGTTGCTCGTGGAACCACCCGAAGTTTCCCCGCTTTTTCTAATGGACAATTGTTCTTTCGCAGTAACAATGGTCGGACAGGAACACTTACTGCATTGGACTTGAAGTAACTTAACTTGAACTCTGTTATTCCACAGCCTCATTAGGAAGGCACCAGATCTTGGCTCGTCCACTTATCCGTTTAATTGGAAAGAAACGTGGTAGTCACCACAGTGTTTCCCATCGGGTTGGCATGTGGGGCGATATTGCCTTTAGCGTTACCTTGCTCGTGCTGGGAATTTTGGCAAGTATCGCATTGATTTCACAGGCACTACGATCCGGCCCTGAAATCTCTGTCGATATCTGGCTCATGGCCTTGGTGGTGCTTACCTTCATCGTTTTCGGCGCTCAGGGACTTATTCGCAGTTTGCTTCGAAGTCGCATGGGAGATGGATTAAGATTCTCATTCCAGCAAAACGTTACTAAATTTGACTTCTCGCAACGAATGCGGGGACGATTCAAATTGCCTCATGTGCCTCTTTTTGACACGATTCTGACAAGTCGCGGAAGCGTCCAAAAGTGGCGACTCCCTCTGACCACTGGCCAGCCCGTGAAGACCTTGGCCGTGATTATCTTCTTTTCAATTTGGATCTGTATTTCACTCGTCCTGGTGTATTACTCAATCTCTCAATATCTGAGCCGGGAAAACGAACTGCATTTCAGCTGGTGGTTACCCATTCTTTCTCTACCACCATCCATCGGTCTTTCGGTTTGGGCGGGCAAATTTTTAAAAACACAGCTGCGAGGTCGGATCACCATTGACCCGCTCAAACTGGAAATCTCAGAGCAACCGCTACACCCGGGACATACATACGATGTGACAGCGATTCAGGGCGGCCTGCTTCATGTCCGCTCTCTACGTATCTTTCTGGTCTGCGAGGAAGTGACAAGTTACCATCAAGGAACGGATGTGCGCACCGAGTCTCACGAAGTAATCCGTGAACGAGTCTTTCAGGACAAGCGTTTTGAAATCAAACCTAATAGCCCTCTCGAGGAAACTTTCCCGATCAAGATCCCTGCCAAGGCAATGCATAGTTTTCAGGGGCACTACAACAGTCTGCAATGGAAACTGGTTTCCATTGGTCGTTACCGTGACATGCCCGAAATTCAACGCAGTTACGCATTGATCGTGCATCCTCCATCACCTCACAGTCTTCCGAAAGGGGATAGGTGATGAAATTCGATCCTCTTATCAGTATCAAACTTAATCACGCAAATCGGGAATACCAACCAGGTGACCTTTTGGAATGCGAATATCAGGTTGATGCCATAAAACGGGAAGAACTAAAAAGTGTGGAAGTAGCTACGATGTGGTACACCTCAGGCAAAGGGGATGAAGAGGAAGCAATCCATTACTATGAAAGGCAAACGGCCCGCACTTCCTACGGTGAAATAGATTTACGTGAGTTATCACACTTCTCCACCGAACTCCCACTTAGCCCACTTAGTTATATCGGCACCAATCTCAACATCACTTGGTGTGTAAGAGTGCGAATTGTAGTACAGGCCACTGACCAATCTCCCAAAGAATTCAAATACTCGCAGCCCTTCCAGTTACATGCCTACCAAGCCAGCTAGCAACGGGCAGCAAATTAATCCGTTCGAAACCAGATGGATTCGCCCTATCGCCCTAGACTATATCTCGTCTGAAAATCAGTATGTTTCGAGATTGCTGGATCTCGTCTTAAGTAGTGACAAACCAATGCAAATCGTTGGTATGCATGGTATTGGCAAGACAACGCTTGCTTTTTCGCTATGCCGGGAAGCGATCCACCGGGGCACTGAAGCTCAACATTTCCGCTGTGGCCGGCAACCCTTCCATGAAATCCGTAAGTCGATTGAGACGCCGGCCAAATTGACTGTTCTGGACGAATACGAACAATTCTCAATGTGGAACAAATTTCGTAGTCGAAGAATGGCCGCTAGAAGTCCAGGCAAAGTTCTGGTTATTACCCATCAAAATCAGAGGTTTCCGACGTTAGTCCATTTGAAGCCCAATCCTGAGGCCATGAAATCCGTCGTGAAGCGGCTACAACTCAAGCATGACTACGGTGAAGTGATCCATCCCTCTGATGTGGAGACGTTGATGGCGGAACATGAAAACGACTGTCGTGAAGTCTTGTTCGCCTGCTACGATTTGTTTCATCAACGATATAAAAAAAACCGATAGTGAATGGCTAGTTCACTATCGGTTAACGCGAATCCTCGTCAACCTAATTGAGAAGGCTAACAGAGAGATGTTCTATTTGACTGGCACCCATCCTTCATCATCGATAACAATAATGCGTGGAGCTTGCGTTATCGAGGCCGGAACAACGTACCGCTGACCGATAGCTGGTACCGCTGTGCGAGCTGTCTTATTTAACGGATTGATCAATTTAGGTGTTTCACCTGTTTCCTTAGCTTCTTCCGCATCGGGATCCGGAATCGGAGCATTCGGGTCCTGAGCCGGAGCAACCTGTCCTTCAGATTTTTCTTCCGTCGACTCGGCTGGATTAAGGATTGGCTTTTTCAAAACCGATTCATCTTCTTCCGAAGTCGATGGCGTTTCCACCTTCTGAACTTCAGTACGCTCCTCTGCAGCAACTTCCGGCTGATTAAGTGCTTCCGGAGCCAGTTTCGGACGCGTGTCTGCCGGTTCAATGTTTTTCAATGTCTCATCCGACGGCTTCGCCTTTTGATTATCATAATATTTATCGTCATTGGCCGGAGTGTTTACAACTGGCTCCGGGCAGCGCGGAAAAATTGGCTCAAGTACATCGCCGAGGCGTGGGACATACATTCGGCTCATCAAGTTCTTGTCCGAAGCCTCCAGAACAGGTCGGTAGTTCTCAACCGGCACCTGACGTAACTGCCAGGTATAAGTCTCAACTGGCTTCAGCAAAACCGACTGGCCCGGCTTCGCACCAAGATCCAAAGACGGGCGATAAAGTGTCGTAGGAACTTTCACCCACTTCGTTTCGTAACGGGTTTCTTTTCTATAGTCGACAACAACCTGACGGGGATAAAGCAAGTTCAGCGGATTAATAACTTCCGATCCAACTGAGTAAGGCTTACGAACTTCCACCTTATCTTCCTGTATTTCAGGCGTATGAACTTTAAGAATCGGCTTCTTGCCTGTCAGGTAATCTAGAACCTGAGCATCAGCCGGACGAGTCGCCAACAAGGCTAATGCAATGGCAGCTACCATCATGTGATTTAAATTTCGCATATTACTACTTCTCTCTCTCTTCGCGTTGAGCTTCAATCTGACATCTCTCACAATGCCAACCTATTAATTAGTTTGGCCAGCGACTCTTACCACAGGCAAGATGCAAATTTGATTTGCTGGTCAATTAACGGAATATTACGATTGTGCCGAATATTCCGTTGCTAATCGTTCGCTGACAGGTACTCTCACATACCTATCAGGCGGGAATTCGTGAGGCCTTGAAAAACCAACTCCCGCGCCGGTTTTTCAAGGGATAGACTCAGTTGCCGTTACTGTGCTCTCTCACGTTATGTAAAAAAGTAGGTTACTGATTTTAGCGCGAGCGGGATAAAACTAATTATTTTGCAGATTATTTTTTCCTCCTGCTCTTAATCCCGTTCAACGACTCCAGAGACATCCGGCAAGTCTTCGATTTTCCTATATAATTGGCTCTCAGAAACCACTCGTCATAAGTCACCACCGGTGCACCGTTAGAAAGGATGCAATGGACAACGGAAAGATTTCAGCTCAGATCACAAAACTGGCCGACCTGTTAGAATTTCAAGGAGCAAACTCCTTCAAGATTCGCGCCTATCGACGTGGTGCCCGGGTAATCAAGGATTCCACTGACTCGTTTGAAACAATCGTTAGCCACAACCCATCTCAACTACTGCAGATTGATGGCATTGGAAAAGGAGTGGCAGAGAAAATCACTCAGTTAGTTCAGGAAGGGGAGATCTCTGAAATCAATGAAATCCTCGAGACTGTGCCTTCGACGGTTTTAGACATCCTGAGAATACCCGGGCTAGGTCCTAAAAAAGCCGCTTCTCTCTATCAGGAACTGGGGATCCAAACGCTTGATCAACTTCAGGCCGCTTGCCAAGCCAACGAAGTTCAACAACTCAAAGGGTTTGCTGCGAAAACAGAACAGAGCATTCTCGATGGAATTGCAATTGCCGCCGCCGCCAATGAACGCATCTACTGGTCAGACGCTGACGAACTTGCCGAATCGCTCCGAACTCACATGCAATCATGCCCAGCCATCAAGCAACTTGAGTTTGCCGGAAGTTACCGTCGAGGTCGCGAAACGGTTGGTGATTTAGACATCCTTGTCGACTCGACCGACGCCGCAACCGTGATGGCCCACTTCTCAGAATATCCAGATCTGGCACAAGTGATCGTTCAAGGTGATACCAAGATGTCAATCCGGGTTGGTAACAGCTTTCAGGTTGACCTGCGTGTAGTGGAAACTAATGCTTTTGGAGCAGCACTGCAGTACTTCACTGGCTCAAAGGATCACAATGTCGAACTTCGTGGTCGGGCGAAGCAACTTGGGCTAAAGATTAATGAGTACGGAGTTTTTAGAGTGGAGGGTGACAGCGAAGTCTATGTCGCCGGTGCTCAAGAGGAAAATGTCTACCAAACGCTGGGACTCCCCTGCTTTCCACCTGAAATCAGAGAAGCTCGATCAGAATTCGACTGGGCTAAAGAAACTTCCATCCCCGAATTGATCCGGGGCGAGCAAATACAGGGAGACTTGCATATGCACACCACTGCCACGGACGGAAAAGCATCCATCGAGGAAATGGCGGCAGCAGCAAAGGCTCGAGGCCTGAAGTACATTGCCATCACCGATCACTCGCAACGCGTTACGGTGGCCAATGGGCTCGATGCTGAGCGTCTATTGCAGCAATGGAAAGAAATTGATCGCATCAATGCAAGGCGCGACGACGATTTCCTCATTCTCAAAGGGATCGAATGTGACATCCTGGAAGCCGGTCCGATGGATCTCCCGGATGAAGTGCTCGAACAAGCAGACTGGGTAATCGCCTCTGTACACTTTGGTCAAAAGCAACCACGACAACAAATCACGGACCGCATCACAGGAGCTCTTGAAAACCCAAATATTGACATCATTGCACACCCCACCGGACGTTTAATCAATCGCCGAGAAGCCTATGACGTAGATATGGAAGCCGTTTTTCAGGCCGCTAAAGAAAACAATAAAATGCTAGAGCTAAACGCCAATCCTGTAAGACTCGACTTACACGATATCCACTGTGCAATGGCTCGAGAGCGAAGCATTCCAATTATCATCAGCAGTGATGCACATAAAATCACGGGGCTAGATGTCATGAAATTTGGCATCAAACAAGCTCGACGAGGTGGGCTAACCGCTGAGCATGTCGCCAACACAAAAAGTTGGGATAAACTTCAAACTCTACTTTCGAAGTAATAATCCGTTACACTTAAAACTGATCTCGGCGACAGCTACATTATTAATCACTTTCAAATCGATACTAAGATTCATGAACTTTAATCACCCAAATCTTACCCGTAGAAAATTCATCCGTACCTCTTCGGCAATGCTCGGCGCAGCTAACTTCTCATCTCTGGCATCAGCCATCGAGCCAATCAAGAGAAACGGCGATCACAAGTTCAAATATTCTCTGGCTGCCTATAGCTATCGCAAATTACTGCAGGGTGACCCGGCAGAAATGTCGCTGTATGACTTCATCGACGATTGCGCTTCTTTCGGTCTAGAAGGAACGGAACTGACCTCCTACTACTTCCCGAAAGAGGTGACCAAGGAATACTTGCTTTCCCTGAAGGAACATTGCTTTCGTCTGGGACTTTCTATTTCTGGAACGGCTGTAGGGAATGACTTCGGGCACCCGGAAGGTGATCCAAAGCGTCAGGAGCAAATCGCTCACGTCAAAACATGGGTCGACCATGCTGCTGTCATGGGCGCTCCAACAATTCGCATTTTTGCCGGCCATACGAAGAAAGGGCAGACCAAAGAAAGTTCGCACAAGCTGATGGTGTCGGCAATAGAAGAATGCTGCGAATACGCGGGACAGAGGGGGGTCGTATTGGCGTTGGAAAATCACGGTGGTCCCACGGCGACTTCAGATGGGTTGATGAACTTTATTAAGGACGTAAAAAGTCCATGGTTCGCAGTCAACCTGGACACCGGTAACTTCTCTAGCGACGACATCTATGCCGAACTGGAAGAGGTGGCTCCTTATGCCATGAATGTTCAGGTCAAAGTAGTCACTCGAAACGCTGAACGGGAAACCATGCCGACGGACTTCAAACGCCTCGGGAAGATCCTTAAAGACTCAAGTTATCGGGGCTTCGTCGTTTTGGAATATGAAGAATCCGGGGATCCTCGCAAAGAGTCCGCACATTACTTAGACATTCTGCGTGAAGCCCTAGCCTAGAGCTAATAATCTTCAAATTTGCCGATCAAATAAAAGAGGCTGTGTCTGCTAATCAGACACAGCCTCTTTTTAAGATCCGTTAGATTGAAAAGTTGTTACTTTTTGATCTTCTCAATCACCTTTTCAGTGCGTTGGCGAAGCCTACCGATGGTTTCTTTCGCTTTATCAGCACCCTCTTTAACAACGTTACCTGCTTTACCTGTCAGATTCTTTGCTGTTTCTGTGGCTTTGTCGGTCAGCTCTTTCGCTGGTACATCCTTGACCTGACTGTCCTCTTGAGAGTCTTCTTCCTTGGCATTGCAAACAGGACAATCTTCTTTTCCTGTGCATTTCTCTTTTTTGAAAAGATTCTTTGCACGACTGAGAATCTTCATGCCGGCAGAACAGCAAGATTCTTTCTCTTCACAACATTCTTTATCATCTTCGCAGCAATCAGCCTTTTTCAGGCTGATCTGAGGCAAATTCAAATTTAATAATTTCTTAGAGTCTTCATCTGCTCGAACTGTTGTTGTCACGACAAGCGCCACCAACACCAGCAAAGCCAATCCGCATACGCTAAAACGCTTCATTATCAGGATCCTCGCCTACAAAAACATGTGGGGTTACTTTTCAGGCTGGCCATCCTTAATTGGACGACACTCCTTTATCTTCTTCGACCCGTTGAATGATTCGTCTTTACAGAAGTAACCATTTTTTCGAAGATAGTCGCACTAAAAACCGTCTTTGTATTTATGGGAAGGCATCTAATCCATGCGATTTTCAGATATTTCCAAACTCTCCGGTATTCTGGGGATCATCACCATCTGTCTAACAGGCTGCACCGATTCAAGTGATAACACGGAGCCAGCCGAAAATGCTGGAATCTTACAAGTTCCGGAAGTAACCATTACGACGGAGTTGGACGACAACGCAGTCCCATCATCTCAGATCGCAGAATCATCTCTAGAGGAAGCTAGTCCACAGCTTATCGTCCAAAACTTCCTCGCTGCCCTGCAGTTAGGTGACGACAGCGAGATCTCGAATCTTTTGACAACCAAAGCTAAAGAAGAAACTGAAAAACACGATTTAGTTGTGCGTAGCCCGGGGTCACCCAATGCAACCTTTGAAGTGGGTGGTGTTGAAATGGTCTCCGGCGGAGCCTACGTGACAAGCCTTTGGACAGAACCTGGCGACGACGGACTAATCCACCAGTTTGACATCATTTGGATTTTGCGTCAGCAACAGGATGGATGGAGAATTGCTGGAATGGCAACCAGAGTCGCCGCGAACGAAGCACCAACTTACCTCAACTTTGAAGAACCGGAAGAAATGATTCGGATCTGGAAAGATGCCGATCGCCGACTGGCCACCCAGCAGGAAGAAGGCGCTGCCACAGCCGGTAACTAACTCCCCGAAGCCAAGCAAGACAAAGTAAGGGCCATTCACAATGCATGTGAATGGCCCTTACTTTTATAAACTTGTGTTGCGTACAAACTACTCGTCGTTCGCTCGCAACTGAGCTAGGACCGAGTAGTCTTCCAGCGTTGTCGTGTCACCAACGGCTTCTTTACCCTCAGCAATATCACGCAATAGTCGTCGCATAATCTTACCACTACGGGTTTTTGGTAAAGCACCCGTAAAACGGATGTCATCAGGTTGAGCTAACGCTCCGATTTCTTTCCGGACATGCATCTTCAGTTCCTGTTTCATCTCATCCGAGGCTTCCGCATTAACCAAGGTCACAAATACAGCAACCGCCTGGCCTTTAATATCATCCTTTCGACCAACAGCAGCTGCTTCAGCCACATTTGGATGACTCACCAGAGCACTTTCGACTTCGATTGTACTCAAACGGTGACCTGAAACATTAATAACATCATCGATACGTCCCATGATCCAGTAGTAACCATCCTGATCACATCGTGCGTTATCACCTGCGAGGTATTGACCTTCAAACTTGGACCAATACTGTTCTTTGTAACGCTCGTTATCGCCCCAGATTCCTCGCAACATACCGGGCCATGGATGAGTCATCACAAGCATACCCCCCTGATTCTCACCAACTTCCTGCCCGGTCTCATCTAAAATGGCCGGGAGGATTCCTGGCAATGGCTTGGTACAACTACCTGGCTTTGCAGGAACAGCCCCAGGCAGAGGGCTCATCATGATTCCACCGGTTTCTGTCTGCCACCAGGTGTCAACAATCGGACATCGCTCGCCACCAATCTTTTCGTGATACCACATCCAGGCTTCAGGATTGATTCCTTCACCCACGGTCCCCAGTAATCGCAAGCTGCTTAAGTCATGTTTCTCTACATGTTCGTCACCCCATTTTATAAAGGCGCGAATCGCCGTGGGGGCTGTATATAAAATCGTAATCTTGTGTTTCTCCACCAAATCCCAGAAGCGGTCTTCTGCTGGATAGTTCGGAGCTCCTTCAAACATCACACAGGTGGCTCCGGCACTCAGTGGACCATAAACAATATAGCTATGACCGGTAATCCAACCACAATCGGCAGTACACCAATAGATGTCATCATCACGTATATCAAACACCCACTCAAAAGTCTTCTTTGCATAAAGGTTGTAACCAGCCGTTGTATGCTTGATTCCCTTGGGTTTTCCGGTAGAGCCACTCGTGTAAAGAATAAATAGCGGGCTCTCAGAATCCAGCGGTTCGGCCGGACAGTTATCATCAACCGACTCAAGCAATTCATGCCACCAAATATCTCGTCCTTCTTTCATTGAAACTTCTGAATCCGTGCGATTAAGTACGAGACAGGTTTCAACCGTCGGAGACTTTTCCAAAGCTTCATCAACTATGCTCTTCAATGCCAAAACCTTACCTCGGCGATATCCACCGTCCGCTGTAAGCTGTATTTTTGCACTGGCATCGTTATTACGATCAGCAATCGACTCCGCGGAAAAACCTGCAAAAATCACACTGTGGACGGCACCAATCCGAGCACATGCCAGCATAGCAAAGGCAAGTTCGGGGACCATTGGCATATAAATAGAAACAACGTCCCCTTTTTCGACGCCTGCTTTTTTAAATGCGTTGGCCAGTCGGCAGACTTCGCTGTGAAGTTCTTTGTAAGTGAAAGTCCGAATGTCCCCCGGCTCACCTTCCCAAATAATTGCTATCTTATCTCCATTGGTTTCCAGATTACGATCAAGACAGTTATAGGAAACATTAGTCGTACCGCCTAAGAACCATTGCGCATATGGCTCCTTCCATTCGAGTGTTTGGTCAAAATCCTGAAACCAATGCAACTCTTCTTTGGCTAAGTCGCCCCAAAACTTCACTGGATCCGCCGCAGCACGGTCATACAACTCCTGATAGGCCTCCATCGAATTGATTTCGCAGCCATTTAGAAATTCTTCGGAAGGGGGAAACAACCGGCTTTCCTGCATCACATTATCAATGGAACCGCCCGTGTTCTCAGACATATTATCTACCTCTATAGAGATGTGTATTTGTATTTAGAATCAAATTTTAGATTGCATCGCAGGCCGGTGCAATCTTTGGCTTTAGCAGGATTTACTTCTGCAACGCTGTTGGTGGAGTCACAAAATCTTGGCTGTATTTATCAATACCCTCAATCGTCATTTCTTCGTATTGCAACCAGATCCGATAATTGAGTTGGAGAGGGTTATCTTCGTCGACAGTGTATTCAAAGTAAGATCCAAACCGACCATAGTTACGTTCGCTAAACCTGGCCTCTTTGGGATTTTCCGGATGGTCAAGATAACAACAGGTAAGCCTTTCCTCCCCCAACACAAAGCACAATGCATTCCATCTTAAATTGACATGGTCTTTATTTCCGGGCCAGTTACGAAAAGCTCCGGGCTCTCCTTTGCCATCCGGACGAACATAATAGGTTTGAGAAGCCGTTTTATCCGGAATTTCCTGAGAACCTCGAAACTGAAACCCTGCATGTTGAGGGTCACCGGCCAACGTAATTTCACCCACCAACGTTTCCAGTTTGGAAGCAAACTCAATCATCACTCCCCCCTCAACATTGTAGGCCGAAAGTTCCCTCCATTCTGTGGCAAAGGGCTGACCGTTCTTCCCTTTCCAATCAATTTCCAATCGATGACGTCCCAGCACATTTCCAGTAACCTCCGAATGAACTTTCACATGTGCTTGGGATTCTCCACTACGGCAATGCCAGACATCAGCCGTCATTGCCTGCCCATCAACGGAGTAACTTATCTTATTGAAGCCATAGAAAAGTCCACGATGGTGAGGAAACAAGCCGCCTGGTCCCTTGGTAACAAATCCTTTCCCATGAGGGTCGTAAACGTGATGGTAAACTTTATAGGTTTCACCAATGCGTTGCTGACTGGACGTATCAAGCGTTTCATACATGTAACGCATGACAGGTCGGTCACCCAGAATTAAATCCGTGGATAACCCTTCTTCATCTTCAAAACGGAAGCGGGTTTTGTCGGCTTGATCCGGCAAACCAAATGTCACCGTTCCGTTGAACTTTTGCCCGGCAGGTAATTTTGGAAGAATGAAATGCAATTCGCGCTGGCTGGCTGCGTCGGCCTCATCCCCCAGTTCACGCAACGACACCAAGCCTAGCTCGCAAAGCTGTCCGTAAATTTCCTTACCGTTAAGGTTGATCTTAGCCCGACTTGCCTCCAACGCCTCTTTGGCATCCAAAATCACTTTTACTGGCGTTCCAATTCGATCATGTTCACCAGACTGAATCTCAATGCCGATTTGTGCTTGGGAAGTTGGAACACTAACTAAGAAGAAGACGCCAAAGAGTAAAGGATGTAGTGCAATTTTCATATGCACCCTTTCAGTGATAGCAGAGTTAGTAATTAGGCTCTAAATGACCTTAACACTCATTCGCTTGCCGAGCGCGTTCGATCAGATTGCATGCTATTCTAACTCAAATTCACCCCAATCGCAGCCAGTTGCGAATCCCCAGTTTGAACATCATCCATAAGGACTGAAATGCTTCCTGACGATTTAGTTTAGAGTGTCCATATTCACGATCGACAAAGATAATCGGAACTTCAACAATGCGTGCACCCAGGCGTTTCAAGTGCCAAAGGAATTCTTCAAAAAATGAATATCCGGTCGACTGTATTGCTGAAAAATCTAGCTTTTCGAGCAAATCAGTCCGGCAACATCTGAAGGCTCCAGAGCAATCTCTTGGTGACAAACCCATAAGGATTCGTGCATAAAGATTCACACCGCGACTCATGATCCGTCGCGTAAGAGGCCACCCAGTTACTCCACCACCCGGGCAATATCGTGAACCAATGACGACATCGGCGATTGGTCGTCCTCGCTCTCCAATTGCTTGAATCATGGCTGGTAACTTCTCCGGGGGATGACTAAAGTCAGCATCCATTCCAATCCACAGATCATAACCCTGTTCCACGGCATATTGCATTCCACAGATCGTGGCAGTGCCTAACCCTTGCTTACTTCCACGTTGAATATGATGAAACCAGTCATGGCCCTGTTGAAACTGTTCACACCAATCCCCTGTTCCATCAGGACTGCCATCATCAATAACAAGTACATGAATATCGGCCACGGCTTTACGAATCGCAGCGACAAGGCGTTCAATATTCTCCCGTTCGTTATATGTGGCAACAGAAACTATTACTTTCCAGTCGTTCATACCACATCATCCCGAAAGGCTTTGACTGTAGCTTCCAGACCGACCTCAATACCAACACTAGGCACGTACCCCAGCAAGTCGGTTGCTTTAGAGATATTGGCACAGCTATGAAGGATATCTCCTTCACGAGCTGCTGAGAATTCCGGCCTCACATCACACTGAAGGTAACGGCTCAAAAGCTCCGTCAACTTGAGCAAAGAAATACTTCGGCCGTTGGCAACATTGATACTTTGACCGGATACATGCTGGGCTTCGGCAGCCAGCAAATTGGCTTCCACGATATTTTGAACGAAGGTAAAGTCTCGTGACTGAGTTCCATCACCAAAAATCCTTGGTTGCTGTCCGTCCAGAATCAACGCAATGAATTTTGGAATGACAGCCGAATACGGGCTTGATGGGTCCTGTCCGGGACCAAACACATTGAAATATCGAAGAACCACTGTCTCGAGTCTGCCGGATGCAGCTATGGCATGACAATGTTCTTCTCCCTGATATTTGGCAATACCATAAGGCGAGATCGGTGCAATTTCATCTGTCTCTGTTTGAATTGGATTAGACACATTCCCGTAACAGCTGCTCGATCCGGCATAAATCACGCGGCGACAATCCGTACGGGCAGCCGCTTCTAGCACTCGCCGAGTACCTTCCCCATTGGTTTGCATCGTATGCTGAGGGTTTTCCAGCGAGTACGGCACCGAAACCTGGGCCGCCTGATGATAAATCACCTCGGAATTACTTACCGCTCGAGCCAAAGACTTTTCGTCAAGGATAGAACCTTCCACCAGCTCAATGTGTTCTAACACGTCCTGAAGATTAGAAAGACGACCTGTGGAGAAATCATCTATCACGCAGACATGATCTCCTTTGGCAAGTAATGCATGGACCAAATGAGATCCAATAAAGCCGGCACCACCCGTAACGGTAACTGTAGACATCAGCAAATACCCGGAATATTAATCAGTTAACAGCCCGAATTCGATGGAACTAGAAGCCGGAGTTACAGGTTGAGCGAGCTCTTCCTGCGTCTTGGGCTCTGGAAGTTGCTGGAGATCTGCCCACGCCAGTTCTATATCATAAGAATCCAACGTAGCCTGATCCCGCTTCATCCCAAGTAACATTGCCCGGTCTGATAATTGCACAATGATTCGAGGCACACCTTCGGTGTATTCATAAATTTTGCGCAATGCATCCCGAGTAAACAACTCTGTGATCGCACCTCCGGCCGTGGTAATACAATCACCAATCATCGCGCGAGTTTCCATAGCCGACAATGCTGAGAGGTAGCAGCGGTGAACAATACGTTGATTAAGTGAGGCCAAAGTGGGATGAGCGAGCGAATCTTCGAGTTTGAGTGTACCAGCTAAAACCAGATGCACCCGGGCAGCACCACTGTATACAAGACTGGTCAATTGACGGCACTCTTCTAATATTTCAGCTGAAAGCTGATGTGCGTCATCAATAATTAGAAGCAATGAACGTGGATGTTCATCGAGATTAAACAAATGTTGCTGAATGGCTGCTCGGTTTTGAGCTTCCGAATTTCGAGTGTTAGAAATCCCCAAAGCAAGGACAACACTCTCAAGAAACGCATGCCGACTGGAAAATACCGCATGCTGAAAATAAATAACCTGATGGCTAAACTGAAAGTGTTCCACTAACAATTGGCATACCGAGGATTTGCCTGTCCCGGTAGGACCGGCTACTAACGAGACACCTTCACTCCGGGTCACGATACGTACAAGCTGCGAAAGCGAGTCACGCACATAGTCAACGGCAAAGAAACATTCTGTATTAGGTGAGCAATTAAACGGACGACCGCTCAATTGATAATATGATTCATACATCACTTGTGACTTCCTACCCCTGCACTAAGCTAAAAGGTCAGATAATTAAGAACCGACCGGCTTACCTTTAGTTTTCGGCAGATACCATTTAGTAGCTGAAAAATGATCATTCCCAGATTGCAAGTCTCGCTATTTCCTCCATCTTCTAACCTGAAGCGTTAAAATATGACGGTTCGTTAAAAGATAGCGGCCAAAAAAGGCAAATTGAGTTCCATGAAACAACTATTCCAAACCAAAGTCTGCGGTATCACTTCTATAACAGACGCCAGAATCTGCGTAGAGGCTGGTGTAGACGCCATCGGTTTGAACTTTTTCCCCGAAAGTCCGCGAAGCATTTCTCCGGAGTTGGCTATCACGATTGCCGAAGCTGTCCGTGGCAAGATCAAACTGGTCGGCCTGTTTGTCAACGAAACCCCCAAAGTTATTCGTGACTTACATGCGGCAGTAGGTTTTGATTATGTCCAATTACATGGAGACGAAGACCCTTACTACCTAAAGAATCTATCTCCGCTACCGCTCATCAAAGCCTTTCGATGCCAATCGAACCACCCGGCGACAATTATTGATTACCTGGGAGCATGTACCACCCTCGACGTCACACTACAAGCAATCCTTTTAGATGCCTATCAACCCGGAACCTATGGGGGAACCGGTCATCAACTGGACTGGGAAACACTCGACCTCCAGACTAGTACCTTTGGGGGGTTGCCGATTATCCTAGCGGGAGGCATTACGGACGAGAATGTCATTGACGCAATCACTTCTGCGCGACCGCAAGCGATCGATACGGCAAGTGGAGTTGAGTCAGCACCGGGGCGGAAAGACCGCGATAAGGTGCAGCGATTCTCCGAACGGGCACGACTGACCTTCGATTCACCTGAGAATACTTGAGTCGCTACTTCTCGCTAAAACTATTGCAGGCTATGAATGACCAAACCGCTCAACAGTTTTGGGTAGAAGTAGGTACTTTTGGC
The DNA here is from genome assembly GCA_002698965.1 of Rhodopirellula sp. Lineage (GTDB taxonomy): Bacteria > Planctomycetota > Planctomycetia > Pirellulales > Pirellulaceae > UBA721. Next base: position 17,410 of record PAAT01000101.1, read on the forward strand.
TGGCATCCGCTCGCCATTTTTACTGATCGTTCGAATGTGCTCTAAAGTGGCGGGCATCACCAAAGCGGCTAAACCGAATGATTCCCCGTCATCATCTCTGCCGGCTTGAAGGCCATCAACGACCTCGCTAACGAGGTGCACATATTTGGGCTTGGGCAAGGAGTCGTGTCCGAGACATGTTTGGACCAGCAAGCGATGCAGTATGGATACTCCTAAACCTTGCCAGTCATCGGTACGGTCACTCGCGACTTTAGCAAGTTTTTCGAGACCGTTTGTATTGAGCCTTGCAAGAACCCACGTATCGTCAACGGGGCAGTAAAGTCCCACGGTATCCTGAGCATTCTCGATTTCAATCTGTTCCCAAACGTTGCCTGCGAGTTCGCAGCCAGTACCAATCACCTCCGTATCAAAATCGGTTTGAATGTTCGAAATCAAGGTTCCCGAGTCATAAGCGGGCAACCCTTTGAACAAGCGATGCGTTGGAAGGACAATCATGCCTTCATCATTCATACTGACACACATAGTTAGGACGGAGTTTGCCGGATGCACATCAGTCAATTCCCCAGACTCGCGCAGCTGCTGTTGATAATTGCAGGCTGTCTCATAGCGATGATGCCCATCGGCGATGAACATAGGTTTGTCAGACATCTGCGATTGCAAGCCCGAGATCGTCTGCAAATCATCCACGACCCATAGCCGGTGCATAACTCCCAAATGATCCGTCGCTTCCAACGGTGTCTTGCCAACAACTGCTCTTTCAAGAATAGACTGTGCCTGATTTCCTTCATCGGGATAGATCCCAAAGATCTGACTCAGGTTTGCCTTGGTGGCATTAAATAGTTTTAGACGATCAACCTTGGCTGCTGAGTGAGTTTCTTCATGGGGATAGACGTTACCTTCACCAAGCTTCTCTAATTGCATGCGGCACATGAACCCTTTACGAACAAATGTCGTACCGGCATAAGTAAATTCCTGATGATAGACGTACACTGCAGCGTGAGATTCAGTTGACAACACACCTTCACGTTGCCATTGCCTGAGATATCGAGCTGCGCGATCGTATTTTTCATCGCCGGCTTCATCGCCCGGTTCTTCTCGATTGAGAATTAAACGAATTACATTTGCCGGATGGGTTTCATATAGCTGGTCTTGAAATTCAGGATCAATCACATCATAGGGTGGCGCGATCACATCACTTAAAGATCCAACGTGTGCCAGGTCATAACGCAAACCCTGGAAAGCTTCAATCTGAACCATCGTACTACCAGGTTCCTTCAAAAGAAATAAAATTACAACGCCGACATACAGGTGTTTCACGTGAAACGGCTGATCTGCGAGAACGGAAGGCGTCGCCGAGAACGCTTTTTTGTCCTCGACCATTGCCACAAGAAATACAGCCTCCCAACGTTCCACGTGAAACGTTGTCCCGCCGCATATTAATACCGATAGTGATCCGGCTTAAACGGCCCACCAACAGGTACGCCAATGTAGTTAGCCTGCTCCTCTGTAAGCACGGTCAGCTTTGCCCCCAATTGGTCTAAGTGCAAACGAGCAACCTCCTCGTCAAGTTCCTTTGGTAGAAAGTGAACGCCAATCTCATACTTATCAGGTTCTGTCCACAGCACAATCTGGGCCATCACTTGATTACAGAACGAGTTGGACATCACAAACGAGGGGTGACCGGTAGCGCAACCAAGGTTCACCAGACGGCCCTCTGCCAGCAAGATGACTGAATGTCCATCCTCGAAGGTGTAGCGATCTACCTGTGGCTTAATCTCTTCTTTGACTAACGACTCATTGGTATTCAACCAGGCAACATCAATTTCGGTGTCAAAGTGACCAATATTACAAACAATGGCATCATTTGGCATTACCTCCAGATGCTCTCCCCGAATGACATCCTTGTTACCGGTCGTGGTAACAAAGATATTTCCAATCGGGGCAGCCTCTTCCATCGTCATCACTTGGAAACCTTCCATACATGCTTGCAACGCATTAATTGGATCGATCTCAGTCACGATCACGCGGGCACCAAATCGCTGCAGTGAATGAGCACTACCTTTACCGACATCACCATAGCCACAAACAACTGCCGTCTTCCCAGCAATCATAACATCCGTCGCGCGTTTAATACCGTCTACCAGTGACTCGCGGCAACCGTACAGATTATCAAACTTACTTTTCGTCACCGAGTCATTCACGTTGATTGACGGAACCTGCAGTTGCCCATTAGCAAACATTTGATACAGGCGATGCACACCCGTGGTGGTCTCTTCAGAGATGCCTCGAATTTCTGACAGGTATTCAGGGAAACGATCATGGACCATGGCTGTCAGGTCCCCTCCATCATCCAAAATCAGGTTTAAGGGCTGGCCATCCGGAAAGACCAAAGTCTGTTCGATGCACCAATCGAATTCTTCTTCCGTCATTCCCTTCCATGCATAAACGGGAATACCAGCTTCTGCGATAGCAGCGGCTGCATGATCCTGAGTAGAAAATATATTACAACTTGACCAAGTAACCTCTGCTCCCAGCTCTACCAGGGTTTCAATCAAAACAGCGGTTTGAATCGTCATATGCAGACAGCCCGCAATACGAGCACCAGCCAAGGGTTTGGATTCGCCGTACTTTCTACGCAATGCCATCAAGCCTGGCATTTCATTTTCCGCCAAAATGATTTCGCGGCGTCCCCAAGCTGCCAATGAAAGGTCTTTAACTTTATAGGGTATTCGTTCTACCTGAGACACGATTTTGAACTCCTCGGTTGCATCCTTGTCACAAATTCAGTTATGGCCAAGACACCAGAATCAGTGCTGGCCATCTGCTCTTCATTGTAGAGATGCGTTCCCTAAGGGGAAGTGGTGAGAATGATGTAAAAGAGTGAATTACCTGGAGTGTTTACCCGTTCGGAGCAAAGGTTTCATGTGAAACAATTTCCCAATAGAGCTGGCTTTTAGGCTGTCGTCGAATTCCCCAACCCAACAAGCAACAAAATGAGACCGAGTGATTTGTTACCACGACCGATCGCAATAAAAACTCGCACTCTAATAGTGTTCCGATTTCTCTTCGTGAAAGTTCCACGTGAAACAATCTGCTATTCTCTTAAAACACCGTAACGGATTAAAATCCTCACATCTATTCAGTTAACATCATACCTACTAATAAAGAGGAACCGCCGGAGTGACACGCGTATTGTGCGTCGCAAACCAAAAAGGTGGGGTCGGTAAAACCACCACCTCAATTAACCTGGCCGCCGGGCTTGGACAGGCAGGGTGCGCCACGCTTTTGATCGATTTGGACCCGCAATGTAATGCCACAACGGGCCTAGGTCATCACCCCACGAATCGCCATCCTTTGGTGAATCAAGAAACACTCGCCGACTCGATCGAGAAAACACATTTCGAGAATCTGGATGTTCTTCCCGGAAGCCGTAGTTTCCAAGATGTCTCTGTGCTTGCCAACGGCAAATACGTGGAAAGTAATCAATTGCAAACACACATTCGTACTGACACCGCTCAGTATGATTTTGTGATCATTGATTGCCCCCCAAGTGTCGGTCCACTCACACAATCCGCACTAGCAGCATCCACAGAAGTCTTTATGCCGATTCAATGTGAATACTTTGCTATGGAAGGTCTCACTCAGATGATCCATGTCATACGTGACGTCATGCAGCAGGAACAAAGCCAACTAGAATTCGGGGGCATTGTATTAACCATGTACGATCCGGCCCTCGAATTAACCGGCGAGATTGACCATGAAGTTCGAGATTTTTTTGGCGAAATCGTATTTGACACGGTTATCCCCAGAGATTCATTGCTTGCTGAATCACCCAGTTACAACAAACCCATCTTAGAATATGCCCCACGAAGTCGTGGAGCTCGAGCCTACACAGAACTGTGTATGGAGGTATTAGAACGTGAATAAAAATCGTCGCCTTGGAAAAGGCCTGGCCGATCTATTGGGACAACCTTCACAAAAAGCCAGCGCATCTTCTCGCGTAGCCGCAAAGCCTGAAAATGCAGCCGGGGCTGCGGACGGCTACAGCATGTTGCCGCTCATAAATATTGATGAAAATCCATACCAACCACGGACTCAATTTGACCAAACACAACTCGAAGCACTAGCTGCCAGCTTAAAACAACACGACCTCCTTCAGGCAATCGTGGTCAGGCAAGTGGGAAACCGATATCAGTTGATCTCCGGGGAACGACGGTTTAAAGCTGCCCAGCTACTGGGCTGGCAAACCATCCCAGCTCGAATCCGAAAAGCTTCGGATCGGGAAGCAGCCGAACTGGCCATTATTGAAAATCTGCAGCGAAAAGACCTCGGGCCGCTTGAAAAAGCAGCCTCCTTTAAGCAATACCTCAAACAACACAAATGCACTCAGGCCGAACTGGCAAAACGACTCAATGTGGATCGCTCCACCATCTCAAATCTCATTCGTCTACTTGAGTTACCTGAGCAGGTACAGGAGGCCATCCACCAGCAGCTGATTACAGCCGGTCATGCCCGGGCCATGCTACCACTGGGGGCAATGGAGCAGATCGATCTTTGCGGACGTATTGTCCGTGAGTCTCTTAGCGTACGCAACATCGAGCAGTATGTGCATCGCAAACTTATGAACGACCAAACTGGCAAAGGATCAGCTTCCAAACCAGTCAAGACAAAATCGGCCCAGATCGAACTGCTCGAAAAACAACTGAAGATCGCGTTAGGCACGCGGGTGAAGATTTCCGAAAAGGACAAAGGTATTGGTAAAATCGTTATCAATTTCACGAGCTCAGAAGAGTTTTGCCGGCTGATGGATTTGCTAACCGACGGCTCCGCACAAAAAGATCGGGCGGCCTAAAAACATCAACTTACAGGGGTTGTCGAACTGAGAGTCGCTAGTTAAATTAAATCTCACCTCAGCGGGGCGTAGCGCAGCCTGGTTAGCGCGTCTGGTTTGGGACCAGAAGGTCGTGAGTTCGAATCCCACCGCCCCGACTCAACCAAAAAACGTGACTTACCAAGTCATCCAGACTCGATAAGTCACGTTTTTTCATATCGCCCCAAGTGGTGTACTAATGTACACTACCTGGGTTATTACTTAATTCTATGCGATTAAGTGGCTGCGTGAGGAGGCGGTTCTCCGCCATTCGATTCCTCAGGCCAAGTTCGAGTTTCAGTCCCGTTCGAATAACTCCCATTTCAATCAGCGACAACGCCCCCTGTTGCTGACCCCGGGTTGCTCCCATCAAAATCACATTCCTAGGCAAACCAAATGTTGCACCGTCTTGACTGACACGAGCGACCGCCTCGCCTGCTATCGGATTGGTAATTACCAATTCAATTACCCGGGTTTCTGTAAACAGTTTTAATCGAGTATCTGGATTTAATGAGTAGAAGTCGATCTGCTTGACTTCAGAATGCAGTGGTTCGCTTCCCAATGCCACCATAGCTCCCACAAGGAAAGCCAGCAGGCACAAAGCGAACCGGGAAATATTACGGTTCATAATTCTACTTCTCACGCCTCTCTCACAAGGCGAACTAACGATTAGTTTCTCTCTCACAAAAACAATAGGTTTCCCAGACAGACCTGGTGAAACCAATTCCTAAGATTTCGAGATCTTTTTGTTTCCAGATAGCGTGTATCCGGTTTCGGTAATCGTTACGATTAGATTATTAGGAATATTCGCCAGCAACAAAGCTTACCGCTTATGGCCTCCCGTTGTCATTAAATCCCCCGAGTTCATTGATGATTAGAATTCTACTGCTAACGCTCGCCTCGTTCACCACGTTACTCTTTTCAGAAGCGCATGCTCAGGACTCTGCAACTCAATGGACAACCGTTGACATCCCTTCCGATTGGACACGGCCGCGTAACGGTGCCAGCGAAAATGGCTTCCGTTGGTATCGATGTATTGTCAAATTACCGTCGGATTGGGACGGAAAAGAACTGAGTCTTTACGTCGAACCGGTTGATGATGCTCGAGAAGTCTATCTCAACGGTGTTAAAGTGGCTGCACTCGGGGCAATGCCTCCTAAATTCCGCAGTGGACTCGGGGAAGACGAGAAGCATACGGTGGCTGCCAACCATTTCGTGGCCGGAGAGGATAATGTTCTAGCCATGCGAGTTTACCGTAAATATCCCCGCGGTGGGTTCAATGTTGGCGCTCCAATCCTCACCGATCGTACACAAGCGATCACCACGAAAGGCAAATGGCAACACATTATCGGCGACAATCCGGAATACGCACTCTGGAAAGATGAGGAACGAGATGCCTTTCGTTATTCTGAACTAGCGGATGCCGAGGCTGTGCTTGAATCCTTCAAGCAACTGGCGGATGATCGTGGACCACAGAATCCGGCTGAAGCTCTAAAACAATTCGACGTCAGCGATGGACTCACGGTGGATGCCGTGTTAACAGATCCCAACATCGCCCAACCACTCTCTTTCAAGTTTGACCACCGTGGCCGACTTTGGGTGATGGAATACAAGCAATATCCCAACCCTGCAGGACTGAAAGCAATTAGTCGTGACAAATACTTACGTACCGTATACGACAAAACCCCGCTACCTCCACCCCATGGAGATAAAGGTCAGGATCAAATCTCAGTTCACGAAGATACAAATGGCGACGGGAAATTCAATAAACACTTGGTATTCGTCGATGGCCTAAGCATTGCGACTTCCTTCGCTATGGGAGATGGAGGGGTCTATGTCCTGAATCCCCCCTACCTGCTGTTTTATGCAGACAAGAATCAGGATGACAAGGCGGATGGTGATCCCGAAGTCATTCTCGAAGGTTTTGGAATCGAAGACTCGCATTCCTGTGCCAACAACCTCCGCTGGGGCCCGGATGGCTGGCTATACGCAGCTCAGGGCTCCACCGTCTCGGGCAACATCAAGCACTACGGAACAAAAGAGACTCCCATTCGTTCGATGGGGCAGTGCATTTGGCGTTATCACCCTCAATCGAAGAAGTATGAAGTTTTCGCGGAAGGTGGTGGTAATACATTCGGAGTTGAATTCGATTCTCACGGCCGAGTTTATTCAGGTTACAACGGAGGAAACACACGCGGATTCCATTACATTCAGGGAGGCTATTACCTCAAAGGATTTTCCAAACACGGGCAGCTATCCAATCCATACGCTTTTGGATACTTCCCCGCCATGACACACAGTCAGGTACCTCGATTTACGCACACCTTTGTCATTTACGAAGACACCACCTTACCTGTAAAGTACCAAAACAAGCTTTTTGGCATTGAACCTCTTCAAGGACGCGTTGTCTACAGTGACGTCGCCGGGGAAGGCTCCACCTTCAAAACAGAGGACTTGGGATTTCCATTGAAGACTACGGATACCTGGTTCCGGCCAGTGGACATCCAAGTTGGCCCTGATGGTGCCATTTATGTAGCCGACCTCTATGAACAACGAATCGATCACGCTTCCCACTATCAGGGGCGAGTCGATAATACAAACGGACGGATCTATCGCATGCGTCCGACGGAAGGGTGGAAGCCATCGTCATTCAACGTCAATGGCTGGAGCAACCGCGAATTATTCAGTCTGTTTAAATCTAACATTCGAATCCATCGACAGATTGCGATTCGATTACTGAAAAACAGGACGCTCTCGAACACTGACAAACAACATCTCCATGAACTACTTAATTCAGAAAGCGAAATTGTTGCTCTTAATGCACTATGGGCACATCAAGTCACCGGCCACTTCACCCTCGAACTGGCCTCCAAAGCCTTAAAGAGCCCACACGATAGCGTGCGTAGTTGGTCTATCCGTCTGGCTGCCGATCACATCGAACTGAGTGACGCCTACAAAAAAGTTCTCGTTAGTTCCATAGCCACCGAACCCTCCGTTCATGTTCGCAGCCAGATGGCAGCGACGGCTCGAAGAGTCAACCCAGAACTTTTTGCAGAAATCACCAAGGCACTTCTTTATCACGGTGAAGATGCCAGTGACAAACACGTACCGCTCATGATCTGGTGGGCCATCGAGGCTAATGCCAATCAATACGAAGCCCTGAAGTCCATACTCGGAGATGCCAGTGTCTGGAATCAGGAAATCACTCAGGATTTCATCCTCGAACGCCTGGCAAAACGGTATGCCATGTCGGGCAAGCGTGATGAATTAGCCATGCTTTCCTGGCTGTTTGAATCTGCTCCGGATGATGACTCGAGAAACCTACTACTAAAGGGCTTTGAAGAATCGTTTGAAGGCCGTTCACTGGCCTCGCTTCCCGAATCACTACTCAACGGCATTCGAGAAGCCGGAGGAGGGTCTCCCATTCTGCGTGTTCGCTTAGGACAACCGGAGGCAACCACTAAAGCACTTGCTGACATTGCAAATACGAAAGTGGAAGTCAACGTTCGCGCCGGTCTGATTAATGTTCTGGGACAAATCAAGAATCAAGATGCTGTACCTGTCATGCTAAAGCTAATAAAAAATGAGCCTTCAGAGATTGTGGTTCAGGCTTCACTCCAGGCCCTCCAGTCTTTTGAAGACGACAACATCGCGATAACTACTCTCGATTCGTACGATCGTTTCAATGAATCCAATCAATCTGTCGCGCAGACCCTCCTGGTTAGTCGGGAATCCTGGCTTAGGATCCTACTAGACGGGATTGAAACAGGATTAATCAAAGCGGACGCCATAGAACAAGAAGCCATTTTAAAGATAGTGCTCTATGACAATAGAGCACTGCAGGCGAAAGCAGAGAAACACTTTGGGAAAGTATCAGCAGCTTCGGCTGCAGAACTGCAGGGACGCATTGATCAACTCGTCTCGGTGATTGGTGAAGCATCCGGGAATCCCTATGACGGGAAACAGCTCTACTTGAAACACTGTGGAAAATGCCATCAATTGTTCACTGACGGCGGTAACATCGGCCCTAACCTGACGTCCTACAAACGCGATGACTTGCAATACATGCTCTTAAACGTGGTCAACCCCAGTATCGCTATCCGCGAGGGATTCGAGAATTATGCCGTATTCACTCTCGACGGTCGCACGCTCACCGGTTTCATCGATGATCAAGATAGTCGAGTCGTTGTTCTACGCGGTAACGACGGTCAGCGCACGGTTATCAACCGAGATGATATTGATGAGATGCAGGCTATACCGCGATCCATTATGCCTGAGGGAATCCTGAAAACACTGAAAGAGCAGGAGATTCGGGACCTATTTGCTTATTTGCGAGCCACGCAGCCGTTGCCATAACAAAAAGTAATCGTTTTACTTTAGACAAGCCTTGATTTGACGGATTCCCTGTCGCAATCGATTTTCGTTCTCAACTAAAGCCATTCGCAAATAGCCTTCACCGGTCGTCCCAAACCCTGTTCCGGGACTGACGGCTACATTTCCCTCTTCCAGCAACTTCATAGCAAAATCCATTGTCGACATTTCGTCCTGCCACTGCTGAGGAAAGCGAGCCCACACAAACATACCAGCTTTAGGCACTTCAAATTCCCACCCCAGACGCTCTAAACCTTCACAGAGAACATCCCGGCGACTTTGATAAATCAGGGACTGTTGCGAGACTGCTTCTTCGGTCTCTCGTAATGCCATAATGGCGGCAACCTGAACCGCCTGAAACATCCCATAGTCGTAGTAACCTTTGATCGTTGCCAATGCTTTAATCATGGCACGATTGCCGGAACAAAAGCCAACTCGCCAGCCGGCCATGTTATAGCCTTTACTCATTGTCGTAAATTCAACGCCCACATCCGACGCTCCAGGCGAAGCAAGAAAGCTTGGTGGCTGATAGCCATCAAAGGCTACATCTGCATAAGCAAAATCACTGATTACCATAAAGCCATATCGTTTAGCAAGCTTTACCACTTCGTCATAAAAACCCTGCTCGACAGTAACCGTCGAGGGATTGTGTGGATAATTGATAATCAGCAATTTAGGTTTGGGATACAAGTGCTGACAAGTATATGCCACGTTTTGTAAAAACGTTTCACTGTCATTAACTTCTAAAGAAATGACATTCCCACCAGCGAGTGCCACGGCATAGGTATGTACAGGAAAATAGGGTGCTGGAACAATGGCCGTATCTCCAGGCCCCATCAGTGCCAAACACATATGACTAAAGCCTTCTTTACTTCCAAGGCAAGTAATCACTTCTTCATCCGGATCCAGATTCACGCCATATTTACGTAAATACTTTGCAGCAACTTCCTTGCGAAGGTTTTGAATCCCATTGGACTTACTGTATCCATGAACCCGGGGATTAGCCGCTGCTTCAGCCAGTTTATCAACCACCAACTGTTGTGGGGGGTCGGACGGATTACCCATTCCCATATCGATCACGTCCTCGCCAGCCCGGCGCTTTTGATAAAGCAGGTTGTTAATACGACCAAACATGTAGGGCGGAAGACGTTTGACGCGTTGAGCTGTATCCACTTTGAATTCAATGGAATCCAACTGGTCTTCCGAATGATCGGGAACATCATCGGCCAATGGCATTGAATCTTCAGACAATACATCGTCCGCCCCCGCATCCAGATCCTGCATAGGTTGCAGTCGCGAATCGTCTTCTGGAGGTGTGTTTGTCTCGTGAGCCATGGGTTTAGGAACAAAAAGGAGAATAAACAAGATGCTGTAATCAGGCAGGCACTTGTGGCGTGCTTCCTATTCAACAATAACCCGACAATTGTGTTTTGAAAACGCTAGAACATTACTTACTGCGGAATACTAGCCGATAAGCAAGGATGGATAGCAACGGTTATAGCGGCAAGGCGGTACTATTTCACAAACAGTCCGATTGCCAGCCCAAGCGCACAAATCATTCCAGACATCAGTTTCACGACAAAAGGAGCCTGAAAATGTCGGAAACGAGTGGCCAGAAAGTTTCCCATTAGACCAAGAAAGCCAGTGATTGCTCCTACCATAATGAACCACTGCGGAAGCATTTCCAAAGCCAGTGAAGTCTGTTCCTGTTTTTCCATGAAAGCATTCAGAATGGCAAAGAACAGTGTGCCTGCGAGCGAAGCCGCTGTTGCCAGAGTACTGAGAACCCAAAGCGTAGTAACCGCCTCCGCAGCCCGTGTTTCCCCCCCAAGCATTAAAGCAGGATCTTGTTCCTGAGCGTCTGCTTCTTTGGTAGATGGGGAGGCCATCCGCACTCGCTGCTGATGAACATCACGAGAACTTCCCGATCGCAGCTTCTTCTTGCCACTCTTCCGGTTAGACTTCTTGCTCATAGCAAATACTACTTCTTAGATTTGCAAAACGCCCTTAAGAGACCTTCGAGGCAGCGATGCTGTCATAAAACTGCTGAAACAGATAGCGGCTGTCATGAGGGCCGGAAGAAGACTCAGGATGATACTGCACCCCAAATGCATTGTGTTCTTTGTGGCGAATACCAGCGATTGTATTGTCGTTAAGATTGCGATGAGTAATCTCCAAATGCTCAGGCAGAGATTCTTCTTCCACAGCAAAACCATGATTTTGTGCCGTAATTTCAACCGTTCCAACGTCAAGATTCTCAACGGGCTGGTTGGCGCCCCGGTGCCCAAATTTCAATTTAAATGTCTTCGCTCCACAAGCCAGCGACAACAATTGATGGCCCAGACAGATTCCAAAAATCGGTACCTGCGGAACTAATTCGGAAATCGTCTTGATCGCATATTCCAAGGGCTCTGGGTCTCCGGGCCCATTCGAAAGAAAAACACCATCAGGATTCAATGCCATGACTTCTTCCGAAGTGGCTGTACCTGGAAGAATGGTTACCTGACAACCAAGCTCTTTAAGGTGTCGAGCGATATTCCACTTCATCCCAAAGTCGAGTGCCACAATATGGTAAGCCTCCTCACCACCGCCGGGAGCCTCCCCTGGTAGTTTCGCCCATTCACTTAAAGCTTCTTCCCATTGACAACTGTCTTCCGGAATCACTTCCTGTACTAAATCTCGTCCAACAAGACCTTCTGATTGACGAGCCTTCTCCACCAAACTGGCATCGTCCAGATCCTCAGTCGACAAGACACCCTTCAGTGCTCCCTGCGTACGAATACGGCGAACTAAAGCTCGCGTATCAATTCCTTCCAAAGCAATGATATTGTTTTCTCTGAGATAATCTTCCAAAGAGCATTCACTCCGGAAGTTACTCGGAATTCTGCTGTTTTCACGCACGATGAATCCGGCCAGATGTGGCTTGCCACTTTCCACATCATCCTGGTTCACACCATAGTTTCCGATTTCAGGATACGTCATGGTGACGATCTGCCCTCGATAACTTGGATCTGTCAGAATTTCCTGATAACCGGTCATGGAAGTATTGAATACGACCTCACCATCAATCTCACCAGCAGCTCCAAATGCTTCGCCAGTGAATACCGTTCCATCTTCGAGGGCAAGTTTTGCGATCTGTGTCATTACTTTATTAGCTTTGTGAATAAAACAAACATGAAAACAGTTCCTAATCCGTTCAGAACAATGGACATGCTAAAGCCTGAACATTTGTTTTCCCGATATTGATTTTGTGGCTGTGGGTCTATAGTGCAAGGCAGGAGGCCAGCACTTCATCAGCCCAAAATCGGTGGGTTCTTGTTTCGGCGAACAAGGACCCACTTTTTTTGTGTCCTCCACGGTTCGGGACTCCGTAGTGTTCACATACTGAATGCCGATTATAGCGATTTCAGATTCAAACGGGTAGTATTCGAGCATACTTTAAAATTCTGCATTCCCTGGAGTTCTGGGAAATGGAATCACATCACGAATATTCTGCATGCCGGTGACGAATTGAACCGCGCGTTCCAGTCCCAATCCAAAACCTGCATGGGGCACGGTACCATAGCGGCGCAAGTCGACGTACCACCAATAGTCCTCTGGTTCGAGCCCCTGTTCTCGCATCCGACTCTCTAAGACTTCCTGACGATCTTCACGCTGGCTTCCACCAATAATCTCGCCAACTTTGGGAACCAGAACGTCCATCGCCCGTACTGTCCTGTCGTCATCATTGACATACATGTAGAAGGGTTTGATTGACCGTGGATAGTCATACAGGATCACCGGACCATCGAAGTGTTGTTCGGTTAGATATCGTTCATGCTCGCTTTGCAGATCACATCCCCACTCCACCGGAAACTGGAATTCATTCCCACTCGCCAGCAGAATATCAATCGCTTCGGTATAGGGAACACGAATAAAATCTGATTCGACAATTTTTTGCAGTGTCGTGATAACCGTATCATCAATGCGCTGATTGAAGAAATCCATATCTTCCGGACACTTTGTCAACGCATCGCCGAAGATCCGCTTCAAAAATGCTTCCGCCAAATCCATATTGTCATCTAAATCATTAAATGCAACTTCCGGCTCAATCATCCAGAATTCCGCCAAATGACGTGAAGTATTTGAATTCTCCGCACGGAAAGTAGGGCCAAACGTATAAACTTTCCCTAATGCCGTAGCGTAAATCTCTGCTTCCAATTGTCCGCTAACAGTCAGATAGCTTGGACGGCCGAAGAAATCCTGAGCATAATCAACCCGCCCACTATCGCCCCGCGGAGGATTCTCGGGGTCCACCGTCGACACGCGGAACATCTCGCCCGCACCTTCGCAGTCACTGGCTGTAATCACCGGCGTGTGAACGTAGAGAAATCCCCGTTCCTGATAAAAATCATGAATCGACTGACAAATACAATTACGAACTCTGGCCACAGCTCCGAACGCATTCGTCCGAGGGCGTAGATGAGCCCACTCCCGGAGCTTTTCAAATGAATGTCGTTTCTTTTGCAGTGGGTACTCTTCGGGATTAGCCCAACCATGCACGATCACTTTGGCAGCTAAAAGTTCAGTTGCCTGCTTGCCACCGGACTCTTTAACTTCGCCCTCGATACTGACACTACAACCAGCAGATAAACGTTTAATTTCCTGTTCGTAGTTCTCCAACGTATTGTCTGCAATGATTTGCAAATTAGCCAGACTCGTACCGTCGTTCACTTCAATGAAGCTAAACCCCCCTTTGCTGTCACGACGTGTTCGCACCCATCCCTGAATCACGGCACGAGTACCGATCACCTCTGGATTTCTGGCATCACTGATTGATAGCTTTTCCAAGGCTCCCTCCTTGTTACTTACAAACTAATACATGACAGCGAACGAAGAATTATTCGTTCACAGCTTCTGTAGCCGCCTCAATTGGGGCTGGCTTCTTCATTACAAAACCGAAAATCACGGCAATCACATAAACCACGACCATCCCTAGTACGAACGTACCAGTTTTCTCATCACCTACTTTTTGATAGATCGTAGCAATTACAGCAACAACCACAACAATGCAGGATACTCCCATCAGGATATTCCACAATATGCGACGCCCACCTTCAGGTCGTTCATCCCCCATAATCTTCTTATTGTTCATCATCATCAAGAAGGTTGTATACGCAATCGGCAACAAGATGAACCCAAAACTGGATACGGCAATCGCCAGCCACANCTTTGCCGGGCCGTCCCAAACTAACGGCCAGATAGCACCACACACACCGGAGACCAANCAGCCAATCATATGCATNCTACTNCCCTGCTCAACATTGAACATTTCACAGAATGCATAACCATTGATCAGCATCAGAATAATNATGGTCGAAAANCCCATGCCAAGTACACCAATACCAAANATTAAACTNGCNTTATCTTTCCCNGCCTNTCCTTCACCNAAGATTGGAGCCAAAGCACTGGAGAGTTGNAAAGCATTACGCTTCACTAACGAAGAGGCCAGCTGTTTTTCAGCCATCGGCATCGCAGCAATCTTTGCATGCAATTCTTCTTCNCTCAGCCCGTTTGCTGCCTTACCCAGACGATCCGTTAATGTCGGTGTAACAGCCTTAAAATACTCACTCTGACTCATTACTGTGATGTCAGAACTTGCAAGCCGCGTTGTCTCAAAATCCTGACCGCCGGCATGGAACATCGTCGCCGACGCAATCACAACACATGTCGTCACGAGCAAATAAGGAATCACCATGCCTGTCGACAGATCGAATTTTGCCATCCCACGAAACGGCTTATCCCACCCGCGGGCAAGCATCGAGTAAGGCAACAGAAACGTCATATTGATCCCAACGGCCGTTGCAGCTGCTCCGATAATCACGTCACGCTGCTGAGCAACAATCTTGTCATTCCAAAAGTCCGCCGCATCGCCACCAAGGCCTGTAATCAAAGCTGCCAACTCGCCGGTAGGCTGCGACCACTGGCTCAAATCCGGGATGAAGCCAGCAAAAACTCCTCCCCAATCAACGCTTCCATTGCCAGACATGATCATCACGGCTGCGAAGAATGAGATTACCACAATCGCAACCATGCCCTTCAGAATGAGATCAAAGGCTTTGGCAGCCCGGCCTTCTTTATTGTTTAAATAGAGAACAAAACTGGCGGCTAGCAAAAGCACCGCAGACACCGCCATTTTCCCGGTCATCGTATCCTCAACCAAACGTGGCGCGAGGTTCTTATTTAATGCCGCAAAGCTCAGACTGAACTGGGGCATACACCACAACATATTGGCTGCACAGGTAGCGACCAACCACCCCCAACCTAGTACCGGGTTTACGTGGTTATTAATCTCCTGAAAAGGTTTTTTGCCGGTCGACAAGGTGACGTGACTAATTGCCGACAGCATAATCACACCCATGACGATCATAATTAACTGCACCCACAGAAGGTTGGTTCCTGTTAGGATGCCTAGAAACAATGCTCCGGACAATGAGCCCCCGCCAAGTGTGATTGCACTTTGCAACCAACCCGGGCCGGAAAGCTTCGTATAGGCCACAAGCGTCGAGCCAAGGCCTTCTTGCTGGGCCTTTACAATCATCTCTCTGTTCTTAGCGACTTGGTCACTCATTTTGTTCACTCCGAAGTTGGATATTTCAAACTGACGGAATCAGTTTTGGGTGTTTTATTCGCCTGGTTACAGTCCCTGGCTTGCCAAATAACGTTCAGCGTCTAGGGCTGCCTGACAACCAGTACCCGCAGCCGTAACAGCCTGTCGATAGTAGTCATCAGCCACATCACCGGCGGCGAAGACGCCTTCCACGCTGGTATTGGTGCGGTGAGATTTGGTCCACACTAGATAACCCTTCTCATTCGTCTCGAGAGCACCATTCAGGAAATTTGTATTCGGTGTATGCCCAATGGCAACGAAGAAACCTGTTGCTTCAACTTCCTGAACTGAATCATCCACGGTACTTTGTAAACGAGCTCCGGTGACTCCGGTCGCGTCATCCCCAAGCACTTCCACACACTGGGAATTCCAGATGATATCAATCTTTGGGTTATCAATAGCCCGTTGCGCCATGATCTTGGAAGCTCGCAACTCATCACGTCGATGAACCAGCATTACTTTGGAAGAAAACTTTGCTAAGTAATCAGCTTCTTCCACTGCTGAGTCTCCACCACCGATAACAATCACCGGCTTATCACGAAAGCGAGGAAGGGCACCATCACACACAGCACAGGCACTAACACCTCGATTCTTAAAGTTCTCTTCTGATTCGAGACCAAGATAATTCGCTCTGGCTCCGGTCGCAATTATAATAGTATGAGCTTCGACTACATCGCCGCTGCGAGCGGTCAATTTGAAAGGACGTACATCGAAATCAACTTCGATAATATCATCGGTGATCACCCGGGTCCCAAAGTTGAGCGCCTGTTGGCGCATCAATTCCATTAATTCAGGACCGCTGACTCCCTCTTTCATATGCGGAGCCATATACTGACGACGTGACTTCTCCATCGAGTCGTCCAGATAAGACTCGAGATTACCCGATGGGAATCCCGGATAGTTCTCAACCTCTGTGGTCAATGCTAACTGACCAAGTGGAAGTGTACCTTGCAGTCTGTTTTCTTCAGTTACCGCTCCCTCAAATACCAACGGCTTAAGGCTGGCGCGGGAAGCATAAATTGCAGATGTCCATCCTGCTGGACCACTGCCAATGATGACAACGTGTTCGGCCAATGTAAGAATCCTTCTGTAGGCTAAAAAACACAAGTGCTGGCAATTCGTCGAGTTGCTCAAGCATAGGTGTGTAAAAAAATCATGAATATGAAAGAGCTTATTATAGGAGTTTTCGAGGGTAAGAGTGAAGTAGCTGAACGGCACAGAAACTTAGATTCTGCTAAAATGCCGTGAACGGTGATGTTCAAGGAGCAAATCTCGTATTTCCTTGTGTGCTTAAAGGCTCTCATCCCCTCAGAATCTTCAGATTTTTTGCCCTGTAACCCCAAGTCTCCTCCGGAATCTCATGGAAACATTACTCATCGCCGTTGGCTCATTCGTTGGTTTTATTGTGGCTTACCACACGTATGGGAAATGGCTGGCTAACAAGATTTTTGGGGTCGATCCGCAGGCAAAAGTACCGTCGGCTGAGCTAGAAGACGGGGTGGACTATGTTCCCACAAAGAAAGAAGTCATTTTTGGCCATCATTTCACCTCTATAGCAGGCACAGGGCCCATTGTCGGACCGGCGATCGCCGTCTTTTGGGGCTGGCTGCCAGCACTGATCTGGGTCGTAGTGGGCTCGATTTTTATCGGAGCCGTCCATGATTTTGGAGCGTTGGTCGTCTCGCTGAGAAATCGCGGGCAAACGGTAGGAGAAATAGCGGGGCGTCTGATTAGTCCCCGAGCCAGATTACTGTTTCTACTAATTCTGTTCGCTGCATTAACTGTGGTCTTAGCCATCTTCGGATTAGTCATTGCCGTCATCTTCGCTAAATACCCACAAGCAGTTTTATCCGTTTGGATTGAAATCCCGATCGCCGTTCTGATTGGATATCACGTCTATAAGCAAGGAGGTGGGCTGCTGGTTCCCTCGCTAATTGCACTAGGTATCCTATACCTCTGCATCTACATCGGTGTTTACCATCTTCCAATCTCACCATTCGGCGAAAGTGCCGTCGTCATTTGGACATGCATCCTGATGCTCTACTGCTTTATCGCATCCATTCTTCCCGTATGGACGTTGTTACAACCCAGAGACTACATCAACAGCCATCAGCTAATGCTTGCCCTAATATTACTGGTAGGAGGACTTTTAGTTGCTTGTTTCACCGGACAAGCAAATATCGTAAAAAGTGCACCTGCCGTTGCAGAAAATCTGCCGGTGGGTGCTCCTCCAATCTGGCCATTCCTTTTCATCACCATAGCCTGTGGTGCCGTTAGCGGATTTCACTGCTTAGTGAGTAGTGGTACATCCAGCAAGCAATTAGAATCCGAGGCAGATGCTCAATACGTTGGTTACGGAGCGATGCTACTCGAAGGCGCTCTAGCTGTGATTGTAATTCTCGCCTGTTGTGCAGGGATTGGGATGGGCGTGAATGTAGGAGAAGGAGCCGAGGAAATCACCTTAACCGGACTCGACGCCTGGCATACAAAATATGATGCGAATGGTTCCTGGGCAGGTTTTGGCCTGACTCAAAAGGTCGCAGCTTTTGTCGACGGAGGTGCAAACTTTATTAATGCGCTCGGAATCCCCATCGAAATGGCTCTCGGTATTGTTGCCGTGCTCGTTGCCAGCTTTGCTGCCACGACTCTGGACACCGCCACTCGCCTGCAACGCTATGTTGTTCAGGAAATCGGATCAACTATGAGCATTGAACCGCTCAAAAACAAGTATCTTGCGACTAGTTTTGCGGTCATTCTGGGAGGGGCTATGGCGATGATTCCCGGACCATCCGGAGCGATGGGGACGGGAGGACTTCTGCTATGGCCGCTCTTCGGAGCTACCAATCAGTTACTAGCAGGCCTAGCTTTCATGGTGATCGTCTTTTATCTCTGGCGTCGTAATAAACCAATTTGGTTTGTTGCCATTCCGATGGCTATTATGCTGATCATGCCCGCATGGGCTTTAAGCTGGCAGTTATTTAACGGAGAGACCGGTTGGTTGGCTTCAGCAGACAATAAAAATTATCTGTTAGGTTTTATCGGTATAGGGACGCTATGCTTGCAGGTATGGATGATCTTTGAAGGCTTATTACTTTTGCCACGTAGTCGTGGTGTGCTGGAACAAGCTCTTCCTCCACTTAAATCTTCAAGTGTCTAACGCAAAGCCAAACGGCCATCCGTGCTACTCGACGATCTGAATCGCCTTCATTCCTTCCTGAGCACCTAGCTTGACCTGATGGACATCACCGTTTGATAGTTCCAACGTAAGCGGGCTATCCAGTGAATGTCCGGTTTCAAACACTTGACCAACCTGAAGGTCTGCCAGATTGACCGCTTCCACCTCTAGCTGGACTGTGGCTTGATGATGAGGCTCTAAGGGTAATTCACCGTAGTGATGCTGCACTAATTTCTTCGACCAGGCCAGAATGAAATTAACTGGCAAACACATACTTAAATGCGACTGATGTTGCCCGCTGGTAAGTCGCCATTTCAGACAAACCACCTCCACATCGAGCAAGTCCTGCAGGTCAATTTCGACCTCCGACAATTCATGATACCACTGAAAAACGGACAAGCTTAATTCGGTTACCGGTCGCCAATGAGCCTCCAATGACTCACCTAACTGCTGCAGGAGTGACATGAGAATCTCCGTTTCGACACTATTAAGTGATCGAGCCAGAGGCTCCCAATCGACACGTGTAGAACCTAGTAGCAGGTCCAGAAGTACTGAAGCGGAGGACGACGGAATGGACAACCACCAACTGGTATGATCGGTACGATTACGAATCTGCGCCAGGTTGAAGGGGGGGTGCTGGGCATAAGCAAATTGTCGAAAGGTTCGAACTTTCCCGGGTTCCAATCCCAGATCGACTTCGACACCAAACTGTTCACTCCAAAGAGCAGACAAGGTTTCCGCTGTTTCCGCGAAGATCCGGCTAAGTCCTCCGGAGACTTCATAATTCAAGGGCTTATCTTCTGGTCTCACTGCATCCTGCATAGTAATCCATCCCTGACAAAACCGAACCTACGAAACGCTCAGCCTCGAATCTGACCATTGCCGGTCACAATGTACTTATAACTAGTTAACTCTTCCAGGCCGCAAGGTCCACGAGCATGAAATTTATCGGTACTGATTCCAATTTCAGCTCCCAGTCCAAATTCTCCACCATCGTTAAATCGAGTGCTGGCATTAATCATGACAGCTGAACTATCGATGGCAGCGACAAACTTCCGCGCGGTCACAATGTTGGAAGTGACGATTGCTTCGGTATGACGAGAACTATAACGATTTATGTGTTCGATTGCACTATCAACATCATCGACCACTCGGACGGAAATGGCCGGACCGAGATACTCTGTCCCATAGTCTTGCTCCGTCGCGGGAATGGCAGACTTCAGCACGCTACAAGTCGTTTCATCACCATGAATCGCGATGCCCTGCTCCATCAATGCCCCAACCACTTGTTGAAGGGCTGGTTCCGCAACGGCACGATGAATCACCAGTGACTCACAGGCATTACAAACGCCCATACGCTGACATTTGGAATTCACGGCAATCGCTGTTGCCATTTCCAGGCAGGCATCTTTGTCGATGTAGACATGACAATTACCATCAAAGTGCTTAATCACGGGCATGGTAGCCTCGGCAGATACTCGTCGAATTAAACCTTCGCCTCCACGAGGAATCGCCACATCAATCAATTCGTCCAGTTGGAGGAAATGGCCGACCGCTTCCCGGTCGGTTGTAGCTACGAGCTGTACAGCGTTTTCAGGAATCCCCACCTGGGTGGCGACTTGCATCAGAATGTCGACAATCGCTCTGCTGGAATATGCAGCTTCCTTACCACCACGAAGAATAACAGCATTACCACTCTTCAAACAAATCGCGGCTGCATCAGCCGTCACGTTCGGTCGTGACTCATAGATAAAAAACACGACTCCCAGAGGGACCCGTATTTTATTAATCTCCAACCCATTTGGGCGGACCGATCCTTGAATGGTTTCTCCGATCGGATCAGGTAGCATCGCAATTTGCTCCAAGGCGGCTGCAATCCCTCCAACTCGCTCCTCATTTAGTACCAGACGATCAATCTGAGCATCTGTCAGACCGTATTCCGGTGCCTTTTGAATATCTTTCGCATTCGCCTCCAGAATGGATGACACTCCGTTACGAAGTGCTGCTGCACTTTCATAAAGCCAGCGATTCTTCAATGCGCCGGAACAAAGCTGTAATTGGGAAGATGCTTGACGAGCGTTTTCTGCAACTACTCGACAATACTGAGCCAGATCCTGTTCAGGAGTCGACATAATAGTCTGCCTTCATCAGTGGTGAGTTGTTTAAGTTTGTTGGTTCCAAAGACATATCCAAATGCCATCCATTCCGATACTTCGGCACTAAACTCTCTCTCTTCGAATTTTCATTCAAACAAGCAAAAGCGTCAACGGCTCAATTTCCCGTCCGGGAATGTCTGCTGAAAAAGAATCAATGCCCGATTCAATTCAGCCACATCGTGAACTCGAATGATCTGAATACCCTGCGTAGCCAGCCCGAGTGCTGCTCCAACCGTTCCACTCATACGTTCACACTCACGATCATCCAGAAGGTGAGCAATAAAGCCTTTGCGAGAATGTCCAACCAAAACGGGGCACCCCAATTGGTGGAAGCGATCGCTGGACTGCAGTAACTGCAGGTTATGCTCGTGTGTCTTACCAAAACCAATTCCAGGATCCAAACAAATGCGGTCCTGCGCAATTCCGGCACTCAGCAAGGCGTCACGTCGAGCTTGTAAATATCTGAAGATATCTTCGACAACATCATCATAGGTCGGGGCGTCCTGCATCGTCTGGGGCGTACCTTGCATGTGCATAGCGCAAATTCCAGCCTGAGCCTGTTGCGCCACTGAGAGCATCTCAGGATCCCCTTCAAGGCCCGTCACATCATTAATAATTTCGGCGCCGGCCGCCACTGCTTCACGAGCGACTATGGCTTTCGACGTATCGATCGATATCGGCACATCTGTCGAAGCAGCCAGTTTCTCAATAACCGGGATGACTCGGGCAAGTTCATCCCGAACTGGCACCGAGTCAGAATATGGTCTGGTGCTTTCACCGCCAATATCTAAAATACCGGCGCCATCTTGTACCAGTTGCAATCCATGCTCGACCGCAGTCTGCGGGTCAAAGAATTTACCGCCATCTGAAAAACTATCTGGCGTCACATTCACAATTCCCATGATCACCGGACGTGATCCAAAGGAAAGACGCTTCGTACGTAGAGTCCAGCCATCGCTTCTTATCGTATTAGTCATACTCGCCATTATGATCTGAGAATTACCTAAACCCAATAGGCGAGGCTCTTGGTTACCAGGGAAGCTCCATCTGAGCAACAATCTGAGATGCCAGTTTCTGCATAACTTCCTGTTGGGCCGTGATCAATGACTGGCCTCCTTCAGGTACAAACGAAGCGGATTGAGCGATATAAATCCCTTCGTCGATCGGGATTTCTGTACGTTGAATCAATTGCTGGCCCTGCCGATCAAGCCAGGAAACCTCAACAATCATCTGAGCTTCAATATCTCGAGCTTCATCAAACTGATTCTCAGCAATAACACGTTTGTGCTCATCAACAATGCGAGCTTGAAAGATACTGTCGGCCTGACTGGCATCCACAACTTTATAGGGTGTTCGCAGTTCGATTTCCTTCACCATCGATTCAGTCAATCTTTCACCAAGACCGCGGCGAAAACTTTCCGACTGGACGATGGGTACATGAACCGTTCGAATGTCAGGCCGAAACAGGTTTTGATTTCCGAGTTGGTAGCCTGTACAGCCAACCAGTAACACCGACAGAAGGCAGGTAGATGCAAAGGCAAACCGAACTTTGTTTACCATGATTATGCCCTCCCTTACGAACCTGAAAGCGAAAATCGAAAACACTATCGGAGACCACCGCCCATCTCATTTGCAATGAGAGGTTTGACTTTGTCATTTTCGGGAAACAAATCAACTAGCCATTTCACGGGCGTTTCTGGTCGGTCGGGGTACCCTTTAAGATCGTTATAGCGGGTAAACGATCGACTCGCAAAAGGGGTGTCCGGGAAATCCTGAGCAAGTTTCTGATAATAGTATTTTGCTGCTCCGAATTCTTCTTTCCCCTCATAAAACTGAGCCACCCACCATTGACGTTCTGCCTGCATATAACGAAATTGGCGGGAAAAATTATCTAACTGCTTCGTGTACTGGCGAGACTTGGTAGGGAATTGACGACGAATATCCCGAATCTGCTCTTCCCCTTCATCCAAATAGACACCGGAATAATCCGGTCCGCGATAGAGCAGAAACTTACACTGTACCATCATGTAGTTTGCGATAAATTGATGCTCACTTTCCGGAAAAATCGTAACGAGATCATCAAGCGTAATATGAGCCTTCTCGTACTGTTCACGCTTAAAGTAGGAATCGGCAACCAGCATTGTGGCATCGTCGGCCATATCACTTGTTGGATCTTTGTGTCGAAGATTGTCGAGAGTCGCAATGGCTTCCGTGAAGCGTGAATTAAACGGCATCGACTTGTCGGTAAAATTGAAGTCGAAGAAACCTTGTTTGTCTCTGAAATCTTCTTCGATCCAATATTTCGCTATTTGGAATCGTTTCTCTTGGATTTTGTCCAGGTGACGAGTATTTGGATATTCCTTAAGCATTGCCTTATAAAGCACATTGGCATGTTTGTAATAATCGATGTAGAAGAAGCACTCCGCAGCCATGAATTGGGAATCTTCGTGCAAGGCAGAATCCGGCCAATACTCTCCAGCCTGCTGATAACGCCGACCAGCCTGCAGGAATAATTCGCCGGCTTGCCGCATCTGAGAATTACTTCCGTTGGCATTCTGCCTGAGGCGTACGGCATCGTTGTAAATACTTTCCGCTTCGAAGAAATACCGCTTCGCCTTTTGGATTTCCGGATCAGATTGTGTTAGTCCATCAAGAAAACGTTCTTCAACGGTTTTGCGTTTTCCTGTAGGGGTAGACGCTACGAGCTTTGGCTTTACCTGACGAACTTTCTCGTATTCGTCCTGACTACCATTCCAACTGGCGCCATACCGGTTCCCCGGACCAAGCAATTGGTCTCCGGTGACTTTCTCGCCCGATTTACATCCAACCATCGTCAACACAATCAGAACGATTCCGACTGTTAGTCTCTCCGACAGATTAGTTGTTTTCTGAAAACGTTGATTCATTAAGGACATCCTTGTCCATTTCATCAGTCTTAGTTGTGTCTTGTTTTGTCGATACCTGAGCCTCTGCCTTCCTTAGCAAACTCAATGCATCATCTCTAATTGTGGTGGGGCGTCCCAGCATGCTTAGTAGTTTTTGCATACGTGGGCGGCGGCCCATTATATTCGCCATATAGTTGTTAAGGACTCCGCGAAGCTCTCCCAATACCATGGGATCGACCGTCGGCAAGGAGGTATCGCTCACCGAAAACAATCTCATCGCTTCCAACACTCCCCAGGACAAACTGATCACACGTGACTGCCCTACACGACACTTGCCACACAAAACGCCGCCGGACAACTGTCCGAACGGCACTCGTGGCTGTTGTGGAATTTCTCCACCGCACAAAGTGCAATTCTCGAAAGATGGTTTTTGACCAAGCAATCGAAGTAGGTTTAGTTCAAAGCGAATAACCAGACTCAGTGGATCTTGTAATTCATCCAATTGAATCACCGTCTCACGAGTTAACTCATAAAGATCGGGGTGTGGATCTCCAATATGAGTTAATGCATCCAGTAATTCGGCTACGTAATAACCGGCATACAAGTGAGGCAAACTGCGTGTCGCCACACGAAAACGCCGCGTCAGCTTTGCCTCCGTCAGTAAATCCAGGGAATCCGAGGACTTGTGGATGAAGACTATTCGAGATTCGGTTAGGAGGTCAATAGCAGACTCAAATGGACTTTTAGGGCGTCGTGCCCCCTTTACCATCACTCCAATTTTTCCGAAATCACGAGTAAACATCGTGGCAATGCAGCTCGATTCGCTGAAATCAACAATGCGAATCATAATCGCATCTGTCTTTTCACTCGCCATCGTCTTAAATTACCCCAAAGCAGCCGAAATCAAGCTTCGTTTACCATTGTCAAACGGACTCGTTCTATACGTCGTTTCGTAGCTTGAATCACCGCAATATAAGTACCGGCAATTTCAATCTGCTGCCCAACTTCCGGTATATATCCCAAATGGTGAATTACCAAACCGGCGACAGTATCAACTTCATCACTTTCAGGCAACTGCATTCCCAACATCCCGTTGATCGCATCAATATGTGCTTTGCCTAATGCTTCGAAAGACCCGTCTGGCAATACAAATATTTCCTCTGGCAAATCATCATCTTCATCAATGATTTCGCCCACGATCTCCTCTAACGCATCCTCAATGGTTACTAATCCAACCACCGCATTAAATTCGTCGACGACCAATGCCAAATGAATTCGATCTTTTTGAAACCCTCGTAGTAATGCGTCCACCGCTTTCGATGCCGGTACAAACTCAGCAGGACGCAGAAGTTCCTGCACGGTAGTCATTTCAGCCCCTCCTGGCTTAGCAAACACCGTGAGTAAATCTTTGACATAGAGAATGCCCACACAGTTATCAAGGGATTGATCATAGACGGGGATTCGAGTTCGCCGCACTCGTTCAAACAATTCAAGCACATCAGACCAATCCGAATCAAGCTGGAGAGCATCGATTTCACTACGTGGAGTCATGATATCCCGGACATCGACATTATCCAGCTCCATCACACCTTCGATCATATCCCACTCGTCTTCTTCAAGCAGGCCGTCCCGCATACCAGCTGTCACAATAGACCGAATTTCATCTTCCAAAGCTTCGTCGTCGTTCTTTCGCTCACGCCCTGAAAGTCTCCAGGCCAAACCACCCACCAAACGCACGCCGAGTGTAAACGGGGTCATCAACCTTGTGATACTTACCCAGAACGTCCACGTATGGTAGATGATATGAGAAGACCAAACCGATACGAGTGCACGGGGAAGCCAAACCCCTAACAGCAAGAGGCTAATCGCAATCGTGACCACAGAGGTCCAAACCTGCGCAGAGACAAATTCACCGTTTCCATCCGGCAATCCAACTTCAAGCAGTCCCTGAATCATTCCTCGTTGAGCTTGCTCAACGCCTGTTGCCGAATGAGCGATCACCGTGAGGGCCAAACTCACCACAGCAACACTACCGGCAATAGCGACTAACGTTTCAGAAGCCAAAGAGATGTTTTGATAACGGTCCCGTACCAAATTAAAAAATTCGACGTTACCACGCTGGCGACAATACTGCTTTAACTCTGAGCGGGAATAGTCATCGAAGATCTTCGAACCTATCGCGCCAATGGCAACTAGCACGGTTGCCACCCAAGATAAAAGTACTAATGTGCTTATCGAAAGCACGATGCTAAACACCTTACAAAGGAAAAGTGAGATTTTACGTCGGTGTCATTATACGAGAGATACCGAAAAAGAATCACTTATAAAGAAGCAATTATTCCACGGGCTCAATCCGATGTTTGATACCAAATCTCTTTAAATGACGCCGTTCAGCTTCCTGCATGCCCACCTTTGCTTCCGGATTCTTGTCGTCATATCCAACCAGATGGAGACTGCCGTGAATGACATAAAGCAACAATTCGTTCTGCCAATCCCAACCGTAGTCCTTCGCTAAATCCACGGCCATGTCGACACTGACAACAATCTCACCCTCGAGGTGTTCCTCGGCATATTCCAGAACGAAACTAAGAACATCCGTTGGATAGTCATGATTTAAATATTGAATGTTGAGCTCGTGGATTGTCCGGTCATCGACAACAGCGACACTAACATCACCCGTGACAATCCCAGCCTCTTCAACCACCTGCTTGACTGCCTGCTCGATACGATCTGCAGCTATTTCATAGTTAGATTGTTCGTTGGTGATCAAGACAGAGAGCATTGTATTGGCTCCATAATGTTCCACACGTCATCTTACAAATCCCGNAGGTCNATTATCCTACGTGAGTCAGTTTCTTCGTTTCAGTATCTTCAGGATACTCCACGCGTTTGTGCAACAATGCCAGCAGGGACTTCACTAACGATTGCTGAATGGTCCGCAATTCCGACAACGTCAGTCCACATTCATCGAACTGGCCGTCCAGTAAACGTTTCATAGCAAGTTCATTCACCAGATGTTCCACTCGAGCTGGTGCCGGTTCATCAAGTGTGCGACTGGCACTTTCAACCGCATCAGCAAGCATCATGACAGCAGCTTCACGTGACTGAGGCTTAGGCCCCGGATATCGGTAGTCTGATTCTTCCACGTCCGTCTCGGAGGTCTTTGCCTGATGATAGAAATATTCGACCAGTGTCGTACCATGATGCTGTTCGATCAGATCAACAAAGGACGACGGCAGGTGGTGTTTACGGCCAAGATCCGCTCCATCTTTGACATGAGAAATAATCACCAGACGGCTCATGGAAGGAAGTAATTGTTCGTGGCGATTTACATCTTGGTTCTCAGCAAAATACTCGGGTTTGAACATTTTTCCGATGTCGTGGAAGTAAGCTCCCACACGACACAATAATCCGTTAGCACCTATCGCCTCAGCAGCCGGTTCTGACAGCATCCCCACATTAAGTGAATGCGTAAACGTCCCCGGAGCACGATTCTTCAATTCTTGCAGTAACGGGTGAGCCGGATCTCCAAGTTCCAGCAAACTGATATCGGTTTGGACGCCAAAGATCCATTCAATTATTGGCAATAGGCCAGTCATAAAGAATCCTGCCAGCACAACACAAATTCCGTACCAGCCGGCTCCCTGCAGGAGATTGGTGACGTAGTTCACTTCAGAGGCATCTCGATTCAGTAACTGATCCCAGAATTCAAGGCCCGTGGAGCCAAACGTCTGACCTGCCAAAGTACTGATTCCAAGTGTCGTCGCTAAGGTTATTACTCCAGCTCCGAGCCCCACTGTGATTAACCTCAAACGCGATCGAACGCGTCCCATCAGCAGGCAGGACGCAGCGACTGCTGAAAAGATGATAATGAACCCCGGCAGTGAGTTTCCGTTAGCTATCGAGACTACAATTGAAATCGCCGAAGCCACCAACAAGGCGGACTCACGTCGAAAGGCAATCGTAAGAATCATGGCATACATCGCCAGAGGGATCAGTTCAGCTCGCCAGGTATCATTTGCCGTAGCTGTTGCTAAGAGCACCACAATCGTTGACAGCGCCAACAGGCGAATCAAGCTCGCAGTGTCACTGACAACTTTGCGTTCATAAACAGCTAAATAAACACCGCATAACAGAAAACCCGCAAGAAACATTCCGAAGCTGGCAACGCTAAACCCTAGCAGTCGGCTGATTTCCAACATCTGGGTGTTATATCGAGCTTCGTATTCTTCCCGCAGTAACGCGATTTCTGCTGCCTGTAACGGCTCACCTACACTAGCCAGCTTTTGGCCGGGTTGATAATTCCTAAACTGCGGAGGCACGCTCTCACGTTCGTTCTGCCGCCGCTTCATGCTGAGGGCATTATCAATTGTCAACGTTGCCGGAATACCCGCATTACGAATCCAGCTTTCGATTTTGTTAACCAGAAAATCGGCATCGGACGCTTCCAAATTCATTTGCTGCAAGGCCGCAGCCAATCTGTCTGAGAGTGTACGAACAATCTCACTTTGTCTGACATCAGACACATCAACGATTACGTCCGTTGTATTATTTTCACCATTGATCTGAATGGAATCCAGCCGCCCCTCTTCTTCTGAGTGTCCTAGGGTCGCCAGAACTCCGTTTTCAATCCAAGGCCGATAAACTTGGCCGAGCGCAGCTTTGAGACTTTCTCGAGTCGATTCTTCAGCCAGCAACCGACAGAAGCGGGCGTAGTCATCTTTAGATTGCTCCAGCAAATCCAACTCCACGGTACCTGATTCACCGTCTGCAGTTGCCTTATCTATTGGCAGAAATTTCTCCCAGTGTTCTCTAGGCGCTGTTTCCCAGGATTCTGCTGCCAGCAAATCATCAACCGCCAGCTCTATATTTTCCTGTTGTTTATCAAGCTGATATGTGTCGTTCTTATAAATACAAAGCGTTTCTGCCACAGCACGGCGCTGCTGCACGACCGTACCAATCTCATCTTCAACCTCAAAAGAAACTGCGGCCACAACATCTCGTTCGGGGATAAAACCGATGCGATATTGAAAAGGAGTAGTCCAGCCCTGAGTAATACCCCACATCAAAAGGGCTGCCACCAGACTTAAAAGAATATGGCCCCAGTTTTTTCCATTACTTAACGACTCAATAACCACTTCGCGCAGCTGTCGGTTGGAGAGCTGAAAAGAATCAGCCCGAGTTGATCGAGATTTTCTGGAAGAACCGCTAGCCATGGTCGTTACTTATTTGCTATTCGCCTTTCTATCGCGATTATCGACGGGTTCATAGGCATCCACAATTTCCTGGACGAGGCGATGACGAACAATATCAGAGACAGCAAGTCGCACCGTAGCCACTCCTTTGATCTTTGCCAACCGACGCGTGGCATCAAGCAAACCACTTTTTATATTGGATGGGAGGTCGACTTGCGTACCGTCACCGGAGACGACGATTTTCGACTTCGCTCCCATTCGAGTCAGGAACATCTTCATCTGACTGATCGTCGCATTTTGAGCTTCATCCAGAATAATGAATGCTTCGTCAAGCGTGCGCCCACGCATGTATGCCAAAGGCACAACTTCAATGACGTCCTTCTCCATATATTGCTGGATCACATCGAAATCAATCATACTGTGCAATGAATCTAACAGCGGCCTCAAATAGGGGTTAATCTTGGCATGCATATCTCCCGGCAGAAATCCCAGACTCTCACCAGCCTCTACTGCGGGACGTACTAAGACGATCTTACGAATCTGATTGTGCTTTAAAGCTTCGACCGCCAAAGCAACTGCCAGAAATGTTTTGCCTGTCCCGGCAGGCCCAAGCGCAAAAACGAGATCGTTCTGTCGGATCGCGCTAAT
Source organism: Rhodopirellula sp. (assembly GCA_002698965.1). GTDB lineage: Bacteria > Planctomycetota > Planctomycetia > Pirellulales > Pirellulaceae > UBA721. The sequence goes on from PAAT01000101.1 coordinate 47,359, forward strand.
ATATCTGGCCTGGCCTGCCGTCCGTGGAACGATCGGCTGACTGGCTGTCATCACATCGATTTCAGTATCCATATATTCGCCAAAAACACCGGTAACCCGATCTACCACGCGTTTAGTTTCGTCAAATGATAACTCACCACTTCGCTGAACAATGTCTTTTAACTGTTCAAGGATGTCCGTTGCCTTATGAACATTGTCCTCATCACCGCGAACAACGAGTGCACCGTCACCGTGAGTGACGTTGACGCGCAGCTGATCCCGCAGCAGGCGAAGATGTTGATCTTTGGCTCCAAAAAGAACGAGCAGATCTTGTTGTCGAGGAAACGGAAGAGTGGCTTCAATCATAGAATAGAACTGAAAAGTATTTTGAATAGGAACCTGCGGTAGTCCGGCTGTCCCTTCGCTTGTTAACTATACCTCAAGCCCTATACCTTTTGCATGGAATCTGTCTACGAAATATGGCGCAGAAGTCATCCAGCGTACCGTTTATATCGATTATTCCAGTCCCAAATGCTGAAACCAGGGTCCCACAAGATGAAAAGATTCTCTTTCGAAATCACTTCCCAAACGAATCTTTAGCTGACTGTCAGCCAGTTTGAAACCCAGAACAAATAGGCGGGGACCAGTGAGAAGGTAACGGAATCCATGATATCGAGGACGCCTCCAAGCCCAGGCACCCAGGAACTAGAATCCTTGACTTGTGAATCACGCTTAATCAATGACTCGGCCAGGTCGCCAACCATACCAGCAGCCGTAATCATCAGGCCATAAAGAGCCCATGCCCACATAGGCCCCACCTCCGCTGAGGTTCCCGCAACATCAGCATCCACCACCATCGCTAGAATGGCTGGTACTACCCATCTTCCGAAGACAATCGCAGCTCCCATTCCACAGACGAATGCGCCGACAGCACCCTCGATCGTCTTCTTAGGACTAAGAATCGGTGACATCTTATGCTTACCTACTGACTTCCCGGTAAAGTAAGCCCCGCTGTCACCACATTTTGTAATTACGATAACGGAGATAATTGCACACATTCCCCAGGCAGAATCGTACCCAGTTTCACTAACCTGTAATGTGCGTAACACGGTGAGAAAACTCATCGCTGTGCCGGTATATGCCACGACGAGCATCCCATTAGCCAAACGTTGAATAGCTCCGCCAGGTTCCTTGAAGTGTTTCATTTCAACAAAGAACAGCCAGCACATGGCTAACACCGACCCCACGCCAATCCATCCAACTCGACCAACCGGACAATCGCCCGGATAGCCTGAAGAACTAAAAGCATCCATTAATGAGGGAATAAATGTCAGACAATGAACCAAGGCCACACTGACCAAAACATGTTTAAGCCGTAGCTCCAGACCACCTTTGATGAGCATCTCGCCAAGCTCAGTAGTCGCCATCAGCGCAATCACGAGCAAAAGCGGCAAGAGCAGCAAACCGCCAACACCCATCAACGGATGATGAAAATCAAAATGCAGAAGAATGCCTAGGGCAGTCAGAATAACAGCCGAAGCTGCAAGTCGTTTGTGTAGCACGGTTGGATCCTAATTATGTTAATGACGTGAGTCCGCCAAAGCGACGATTTCTGGTTGCGAAAATCTCCATGGCCTGATGCAGGTCACCCTCTTCAAAATCGGGCCAATATTTATCTGTGACCCACAATTCCGAATAGCTAATTTGCCATAGCAGGAAGTTACTGATACGCATTTCACCACTAGTGCGGATCAACAAGTCGGGATCCGGCATACCGGAAGTATAGAGATTCGCTGCAATCAATTTTTCGTCAACCTGTTCTGCTGAAAGTTCGCCTCTTTCTATTCGCCGGGCAATCTTCTGAACGGCATCTGATATTTCACCTCGACCGCCGTAATTAATTGCCAGACAAAGCGTCGTCCCTTTGTTTTCCGACGTCATCTCGATCGTTTTATTAATCTCATTAAGAACACGAACAGGAATCCCGTCTCGTCTTCCAATAACCTGAACCTGTATACCCTGCTCCAGCAGCAAAGCCCGTTCTTCAATCATGTACTGCTCAAGCAGATGCATGAGGAAATCGAGCTCGTGGGAGGGTCGCTTCCAGTTTTCACTTGAAAGGCAAAAGAGAGTTAACTGTTCTATATCAAGCCGGGCACATTCCTCGACGGTACGACGGACACTGCTGACTCCATTGCGATGGCCTTCAATCCGCGGCAATTCTCGTTGCTCAGCCCAGCGACCGTTGCCATCCATAATGATCGCGATATGTCGGGGCATATTCTGTTGTGGGTCGCAGTCTGAATCACTGGCCTCAGCAGACGATCGTTCTGGAATACTGGTCGACATAAAGTTGAATAAAAAGAAGCAATACGGACGCAAACTGAATGAGCTATTACTCACGCTACCGATATTATCATTTAGATTCAAAGGATAACTCAAGGGCATCCCAGCCGATACGCCGGGAATGTACTGAAAGTTGATGTTCCTGTCTGAGCAGAAAATACTTCCAAAGGCCTGCAACGCAAAGCTTTACCGAAGACGATTCCGAGGTCTTTTTTAAAGAGAGAGGCCAAACACTCATCCTACCGGATTCGTCGAATTAACGTACCAAACTTCAATATGAAGGAAGTTTATGCTGTTCTGCGCATAACTTGATCCCTTCATAAATACCAAGACGACAACCATCTAAATTAGCCAAGCAGCAATATGCCAACTTAGGATAGGCCTGCCAAAGCGTTAACGGATTCGGCTAAGACAATTGTCTGGGCACGGTCAGGACCAACAGATGCTACTTCAACGGGAACACCAATCAATTCGCTCACACGGTCGATATAAGCCTTTGCTGCGTCAGGAAATTCATCGTAACTGGTTGCCTGCGTGAGGTCTGTGTTCCAACCTTCGAAGGTCTCGTAGATGGGCTGTACACGACGAAGATCATCAGCATCACTAGGAAAGTGAGTGATCCTTTCACCATCCAACTCATAAGCCACACAGATTTTCACTTCGGAAAGCATTGAGACCACGTCCATCATCATGAGCGAAAGTGCGCTGACGCCACTAAGCCGAGCCGTGTAGCGAACGGCAACTGCATCGAACCAGCCACAACGTCGTGGACGACCGGTAGTCGTCCCATATTCATTGCCTAAATCGCGGATTTGTTGGCCGATTTCGTTTTCCTGCTCCGTGGGGAACGGGCCTCCTCCAACGCGAGTACTGTAAGCCTTGATCACACCGATCACTTTATTAATCGACCGTGCTGGCACACCAGAACCTGAAGAGATTCCCACGCCGGACGAATTGGAACTCGTCACAAACGGAAATGTACCATGGTCAATATCAAGCAAAGAACCTTGAGCACCTTCAAATAGAATCGTCTTCGAATCATCGACCGCATCAAGCAGGTAGTTGGTGGTATCTGCTACCAATGGACGTAAAACTTCTGCATAGGCACGGTACTCTTCAATAATCGCCGCTGCGTCGAGTGGCTCAAATTCGTCACCGGCAATCGGTGCCAACATGCCATTTTTGGCCTCCACAATTGACGCAACACGATCTGCAAAATCATCCCGCAGCATGTCTGCCAATCGAATGGCAAACGAGCGTCCCACTTTGTCACGGTAGCAGGGACCAATCCCCCGAAGGGTTGTACCAATCGATTCGCCTTTAACCTTCTTGGCATTTAATGCCCTGTCTTCAGCAATATGCCATGGAAAGACCACGTGAACTCTTTCGCTAATCATCAGATTGTCAGCAGTGATCCCTTTGGCATGGAGACCTTCAAGCTCTTGAATGATCGTACCTGGATTCAGTACCACTCCAGGAGCGATGATGTTCATCGTATCCGAATTGAGAATTCCACTTGGAATAAGGTGCAGTTTATAAACTTTATCACCAGTTACCACGGTATGTCCGGCATTGGACCCACCCTGATAGCGGCAAACGATATCAAAATTCGGAGTTAACAGGTCGACGAGTTTTCCTTTAGCCTCATCGCCCCACTGCAAACCAATCACACAGGTGCCCGGCACAGTGCTTCTCCCTCTAATACTAGCTTGATAAAATTGGGTATGTGCACGCCAAACCAGTTGTCCTGATAAGACGTTCCCTGAAATATTTGCACAAACAAGCCATTGTGGATTGATGGTTGGCCATGGTCAAGTATCTAGGGTCCCCCGACGGAGCGGTTTTCTCAGGTAAAAAAGAGCAGCCTATAAAGCCGTAGGAACTACCAACAGGATTAGTTTTGCCAAGATTGTGCTGATCCAAGCTGCTTGCAGTCACAATGCACGACCGTTTTAACAACTCCTTTAAACGGTTTGGTCGATTGACCGAAGCCGAAGCCGCGTGTAAATTTAGGGATTACTCTTTTAGTTTTCTCTGGTTTAAAGGAAACCAGAATTAATCGAGTAATCAATACCTTATGGTTATCAGGCCAAGGGAACCCCTGTAATACGGTTCAGGTTTAAACCTGAAGAGTCGTAAAGCCAAAGACCGTCCGTATTATCGTCTGAATCCAAAGTATAGAAGGAATAAAAGATATGGCTGAGAATCTGGTCAAAGACCTCATCACCGCAGGAGTGCACTTCGGTCACCGCACAAGTCGCTGGAATCCGAAGATGGCCCCATACATCTACGCGAAAAAGAATCAAATCCACGTAATGGATATTCGTGAAACCGTCCGCGGTTTATTGCGAGCTAAGAAATATCTCAAGCGAGTCGCTGAAGGTGGCAGCCTGATCCTTTTTGCAGGTACTAAACGTCAGGCGAGCGGCATCATTGAACGTGAAGCTGGCCGCTGTGGCATGCCTTTCGTCTCGGAACGTTGGCTTGGGGGTACACTCACCAACTTCCGAACTATCCGTAACCGTCTTAGTCGCCTGGAAGAACTGGAAGCATTGCGAGCAAGCGACGAAATTAACCAATACTCTAAGAAGATGCAGTCTTCACTGAATCGCGAATTCCGCAAGATGTACCGCAACCTGAACGGTATTCGAACGATGAATCGGATGCCTGAATGCCTTGTCGTCGTAGATCCTAATAAAGAGAAGAATGCAATTCGCGAAGCTAAAGCACTAGGTCTCGCCACAATCGCTCTGATTGATACTGATTGCGATCCTGATTCTGTTGATCTGCCAATCCCCGGTAACGATGACGGTCTGCGAAGTATCGAGTTGATCTTCAAGCACCTTGCAGATGCTATTATCGAAGGTAAAACCGGAATGGCTCCGACGGATGAAGAAACGCCCGCACCTGCCGTTGATGCCACTCCGGCGACTGTACCGTCTGTTCAACCTGCTGCAGAAGCACCTGCCGAAGAAGCTTCTCCTGAAGCACCCGCTGAAGAAGCAAGTGTTGAAGAAGCTACTCCTGAAGCTCCCGCTGCAGAAGCACCTGCCGAAGAAGCTTCTCCTGAAGCACCCGCTGAAGAAGCAAGTGTTGAAGAAGCTACTCCTGAAGCACCC
>PAAT01000102.1 GCA_002698965.1 Rhodopirellula sp.
AGAGAGCCCGCTAAAAACGGTAAAATCGTTGCGAAATTCTGCAAGCTCACGGAGGTAAAGGGACGGGGTATACTGCTTGCCCTCATCTTTAGGAAAAAAGTACCGCGGAAGAACGCCCAGGTTGTTGGAGACGAGCAGCATCCGTTTTGTCTTGTCGGGGGGAGTTCCTTTCGAAGTGCTTTCCATCCAAGGTAGTGCGATGCTGATTCCCGCCGACTGAAGAAAAGAACGCCGAGGTATTAAATGATCGTTAGTCACGTTTTACTCCCGTAAATATTTGGCTTTGGATCACCGCATGGAATATATCCCGGGTCAAGTATCCTCGGTTTGCACATTGATCGAGAATGTCTTCCATGTTCTCACGTTCGGAAAATCGAATTGGGGTTCCCGTGGCGTAAAGGATCAGTTGAGTTGCAAGTGAGCGTGCCAGTTTCCTTGGCTGTTGGCTGAGATGTCGTTTGAGATCCTGAACACCGCTAAGGCTGTCTCCGCTTGGGAGGGTTGCTGTGCTGTCAACGACTAGTCCCTCGAAGTAGCGGAAGTCATGGCCGGCTCGGTCGATCCCGGTTACTTCCTCGCCGGAGTCAAGACTGCGGTAGCGGACCCTCCATTTACCGTAAATATCAAAGTTCTCAAGGGAGAACCCGATCGGGTCAAAGGTTGCATGGCATGCCGCACAGGTGGTATTTGAGGCATGTTTTTGTAATTGTTCTTTAAGGGTTGTTGCCCCACGTATGTCCGGTTCGGCCGCAGGGATATTTGCGGGCGGAGGTGGAGGCGGACTGCCAAGTAACCGGTCCATTACCCAGGCGCCTCGTACGATGGGCGAACTGGCTGTACCGTTGGCGGTCACTTTCATGATTGCTCCCGTGGTTAACAAACCGCCGTATGGGCTGTCAATTGGTACCTCGACGCGTTTTAATTGCGAGCCGTATTGGATGGGGAGATTGTAGTGAAGCGACAGGATGTCGTTGACCAGTACAAAATCCGCATCCACTAATGTGGTAATAGGGAGGTTTTCTCTAACCATTAGCTTGAAGGTTTCATAAGCCTCTTGCTGCATCGAATCAATAAGATAATCGTTGAGTCGGTATTCGGGGTAAAGTCGGATGTCAGGCTCGTCTCGCCAGACGGATTTGAGGTCTAGCCAATGGAAGGTGAATGGCTCGAGGAATTGATCAAAAGAGGGCGCGGAGATTAACTTTTCAGTTTCCGTTCTAAGGTTCCCTGGTTTCAGTAACGTCTTTTTTAACGCGAGGCTCTGAAGGGACGGGGGAGGGCGGGAATTGTTTAGGAAGTGAGATAGTTGTTGGGCAAGGGCTGACTGATAGCTCAAACCTGATGGCTTGGACAGTGATGTGGGGTCAATCACATAAATAAAATGGCTGGAGCTGAGAAATGCGCTGTAGCCAGTTAGCAAGGCCTCAGCTAACGGTTGCCCTGCTTTGAGTTCACTGTTTATTAAATCCAGGAAAGGTCGGAACTCAGCATCCGTCAGTGGCTGGCGTTGGGCTTGTTCGATGAAACGTGATAACAGGTAACGCGCATCGGATTCTAAATCCTCTGAAACCAACTCGATCAAAGAGCCCGATTCGGAAGGTTTAATGGGGAGATCACTGAAAAGAACCTGGTGTGAATCAGGAGGCCATCGTTCGGAGTCCAGCGGGCCTTCGATTTCCAACCATTGATAGGCAATTCCGGGATGACCCTCGGCGGGCATGGGCGGGAAATCGTAGTAGAGTGGGGCGTCAGGGGGATTGATTGCGCGAGGTTGCGGCAGGCCTAATAGGCTGTATTCGAACGTTTCAGTCTTTTTAAGGTAGATGGTGGTTTCAAAAACGGTGGGGGTTGCTGGAATGTCCATGATCCCCCCGGTGGCGCGAACGTCACCGGTGACGTCAGGACCTGAGACTTTCCGTGCTCGAAACGTCATGGGAATGGGCTGGGTGGCGGGTTCTAGGGCAAAGTCCTGTTTTTGCAATACGGCCCGTGCTGAAAAACGTATCCGATAGAACCCTTCTTGCGTAGCTCGAAAGCCATTTGGGTACCCATAGTAGGGCCAGGTAGCCGACCGGAAAATTGCCAGTTCGATGCTGGTGTCAAGCGGTTTTTGGTTGCGGAGTTCCTGTAATTCGTTATTGCCAAGAGGTAGCCGTTTGTTGTTTTTTGCATAAAACATTGCTTCCGGGCCACCGAACGTACTTCCTCCCGAAAACATATTGATTCCCGCAAACCTTCGTTTAACAGAGGGCCGAGGCTTAGTCCCTGATGCAATAGCCTGACGCAGGGCGGTATCACTCGCCTCAAGATAAGCTGCCAACTGTACACGAGAGATGTCGAGAGTTGTGGTGATACGGTTCGTGTGATGGGATTCTCTATCTTCGGGTAGGTAGTCCTGAATATCCAGATGGGGAATATGGAGAAGGTCACGAAGGTTTTGTTGGAATTCACTACGGGTTAGCCGGCGAATCGTGCCTCTTCCATATTTCTCAATCTGTTGCTGATCACGTCGATGTAGGATCCTGCCCAGGAGCGTTGTAAAGTTGTGACGTGCGGCTGTCGGCATGGCATCCTGGTCGGGAGGCATTTGCATAGACGTGACTTTATCAAAAATTGCTTCCCACTGGCTAAAGATTGCCGGATCGTCCAACTCCAATGCAACTGAGGTCAGATCAAGTATTTCAGCTTCATTACCTGGGCTGTGGCACTCAGTACAGTATTGTTTGGTGAGGGAGGAAACTGTCCGCATTCCGGGTGAATCAACCGCCATGACAGTGGTCGTTAAAAACACCACTGTGCAGTAGATCGAATTGCATATTAAGCGAGACATTGTTTAAGAATAATCGTAGTTAATTGGTTAGGCGTACTGACTTCAACTCGGTTGGCCCAAATACTCCGGTCCCTTTTCGAACAGAGGCGCGAAGCAGGGATTTGTACGTCATGGGTTCTATTTTAGCGGATCCCAATGTGGCATGTTTATCCCGGATTTCAATGTGGTCCGGGAAAATACAGAAATGTAAGCTAATAGAATTTGTACTCCAATTGACAGGGACTGTAACGGTTCCCGGTAATGTGAGCTTAAGCATGGAGCCATACTCATCAGCCTGATGTTGAGGTAGGAAATCGCGGTCTTTTGTCCAGTTGTCTATCCCTTTGGAAGAAGTGCCCATGTAAAGATCGCTACCGAGGGGGACAAGTGAGGTAATTCGCTGACCCCAGTGGTTCAGCACTAAACCTTGTTTGCCTGCCTCTGTTTCGTATGGGTGAACTTGTTTGTTTGTTAGTGCCGGATGAGTAAAGCCTCGGGTAATGTATTGCCAGTTCTGCTGTTGGGCATCCATTTTCCAGAGTTCTGCCCAGGGCCAGACGCCGACATACATGTCTCCACCGTAAATCCCCATTGCCATTGCTTCGCGTGCACTGCCGGACACTTGTGGGAGTTTAGGAGGCCAGTCCTTGATGTGAGTCGGCGGCCCCTTGTCGTAGGTAAACAGATTGCCAGTTGGGTATTGAGCCATATAACTTTTGCCGTTGTAGTGCATGTGCGAATAGACTTGATAACTGTGTTGATCAGATGCCTTGAGTTCTTCAACCCACTGGCCACCCACATATGTGTAGATACCGCCATAGTTGCCAACGGTGATGACCCGCCCCTTATGTTGTCCCCAGGAAAATGGAGTTGTGCGAGGGTAACGGCATATCGTTGATATTGCTTCGGACAGGTTTTCAACGGGTGGGTCGCCGGGACTCCACTTGACGGCATAGATGCGGGTAGTGTAGCGATTGTCGGTCTCTACGACATGGAAAAAGAAGGCGTGGCCTTCGGCATAGTAGTAGTTGTACGAGCGGCCGTTCTTTGGCATGGCAATGGCTAAAGTGTTGTTGTAATAGATGCCCTGTCTGCTGAATATGAGATGGCCATCCCGCAGTTTCATTCCACCGTATCCACTAGGATTGGCTTCGGGAGAGTGCCAGGTTGATGGCTCCCACTCCTGTTTAGAAATATCCCAAGCATAGGTATTTTGGTCGCCGGCCCAACCGTAGATGACTTTGCCGAAGTCAAAGATAAAGAGACCCGTGTGGCGTTTTGGTATCGGGTGCCGCGTAATGATGGGTCTCACCGGGTGAGGCGACTTAATGTAAAACTGAACTTTGTAACGGTCATTACGAAAGCGCGTGTTATAGACGTCTACAAACCCAGCGCCACCAACCACGGTACCTTCAGCATTCACGAATTCAAAAAGGTTGCCAAAGGACTGCCCTCTGTCTTCCCCGAAATCGATTTCGACTTCCTGTGTAATGATCGCTTCTTCTGAAAAGACACCTTGTCCCATTAACAGGATAAAAGAAAAGCAGAGGAAGGATTTTGCGGGGCCATACATAGTCGGTTTTTGGGGGTTGTGCATTAGTCGGGTCGAGTTCACCGATTTTAATCTTTGTTTCCTAGTTCCGCTGAATTTGTTTTGTGATTTCTGACTCCTGTGGTCGTGTATTTGGACGATCTCTCTGAATCAGGGATCGGTTTTGCCCGGTAAAAGCAGAGCGGCCAGACCAATACTTGACTATCGACGGCATCCATGGCAAGATAATGAGACTCAGTTGCAATAAGCATGCGAGGGTTTTTTCCATCTTTGACAGAGTGGGTGATGACAAAATCTTACTGTAAGTCGAAAAAGTTCAAGAAGCGCTCTAAAAAAGCGTCGTTCATGTCTTCTTTGAATGCGACTCACGAGTGCCGCAAATGTGGGCGTATTGCGGAATGCAAGAAACGACTTTGTAAAGCCATGAAGTTAGTCTGCGTTCCCCTCGACTAAGAATGCACATCCGGCATCCGCATTGGTTATATTGAGCAAATGCATACGCTGGATATCATCACTGTCGTTTTCTATTTGATCTTTATTATCTCGCTGGGAGTTTATTTCGGCCGCGGTCAGGACCGGGACGAATTCTTTATTGCTGGCGGGTCGATGGGTTTTCTTACGGTCGGTCTGAGCGTGATGGCAACGCTCTTTTCCTCCAATAGTTTCGTCTTTTATCCGTCGGCGGCATTGGGAGATAGTCTTAAGATCGGCTTGTCCTTGCTTGCCTTTACGATGATGACGCCGATTGTAATAAAAGTATTCATTCCTGTTTACTCCAGGCTCAAGATAGAAACAGCCTATGAGTATCTTGAAAAACGATATGATGTTAACGTTCGGTCCGTAGCATCCGGGCTCTTTATCTTACTGCGAATTGGCTGGATGGCGTCAGCAACGTATGCCGCTTCCGTAGTGGTTAAACAAGTTTCAGGGATTGACGAAACCGTGGTTATTATTGGCCTCGGAGTGGTCTCGATTGGCTATACCATGCTGGGTGGATTGCGAGCGGTCATGTGGACCGACGTCATCCAATTCTTCATTTTTGCACTGACGATTCTGGCGACTCTGATTTTGATCATCAGTAAGTCGAATGCCAATGTCGGCGAAATTGTATCGAATTATTTCGATAGCCGCTCCGGGACGGTTGTGGACTTTGAGTTGTCGATGACGCTGAAGTATGGAAGTTGGGCAATCCTGATTGGTGTGCTATTGGAATCCGTTTCAGCATTCGGCGTGGATCAGGTTGCAGTACAGCGTTATCTAGCCGGTAGCAGTGAAGAGAACGTGAAACGAGGAGTCTGGCTTAATCTTGCCGGCATGTGGATAGTTATACCTGGTCTGCTGGCAATAGGGGTGGGGCTCTATACCTATTTTGGAGCTAACCCGGTTGAATTAGCCAGGCTGGTGGAGGGCCCGGAGGCTGTTGAAAAGATAGAAGCATTGTCGTCTCCAAGCATAGAACAAGTCGTTGCGGTCGAACCTAAAGCGGCTGATCGTGCGATGCCGGAATTCGTACGTGTGCATTTCCCCCCGGGACTTGCTGGTCTGTTCCTTGCTGCATTAATGGCTGCCATCATGTCTAGTATTGATTCAGGGATTCACTCCGTGACGACGGCGATTGTCGTGGATTTCCGCGACCGTTTGTTTCCTCAGCTAAAGCCGCAGACGGACAGAGATGATTTGGTGTTTATTCGAGTCACATTGGTGTTGGTGGGGGCCCTGGCTGTGAGTTTGGCCTGTATGGTGGGTGGCATGGGAGATGTGTTTGATATTGGAAAAAAATTGACTGCGGCCTTCGGTGGTCCTTTATTGGCTGTCTTCCTACTGGCATTATTTGACAAACGCTCCAATGGAACCGGGGTCCTAATTAGTGCCATCCTCGCTACGGTGGTGACTTTGGTATTGATGTACACTCAGGATTGGTTTTCTGTTTGGTACTGGCCGATTGGATTTAGTTCTTCGATTATTCTGGGGATCATTGTGTCACGATGTTTGCCCGCACAACCGACTGAATTTACCTATCAACAAATCATGAACACTGCAGACTGTGAGGTTGAAGATGAAGTTTCAGGAAATGACCGCCTTTGAAATTAATGACATTGATCGTGAAAAAGTTCTCGTTGTATTGCCAATTGCTGCTGTCGAGCAACATGGGCCTCATATGCCTACCGGCACGGACAATTTTCTTTGCACCGGTCTCGCAGAGGCTCTAGAGCAATCCATGCCCGACAAGGTTCTGTTGGCACCAACGCAGTGGCTTGGGGCGAGTGCACATCACCTTAGAATCGGAGCCACACTGGATTCCTCACTGGAAGTTTACATCGAGACGTTAATGGGCATGGCACGTAGTGTTTTAAATGATGGTTTCCGTAGGATCCTCCTGTTGAATGGCCATGGTGGCAATATTGATCCGATGCGTGTCGCTCTGCGGCGAATTCAAAACGAATATGTTGATCGTTTACTGACCGCTGCGTGTTACTGGGATGTGGCTGATGAACTCATAAAGCAATCTCTGGATGGGGCTCATAAATTTGTTGGACATGCCTGTGAATTTGAAACGTCAATGCTGATGCACCTACGACCAGAACTAGTGAAGCTGGAGTTGGTAAAGGACGCTGGTGAGTTGATCACGGATAATCTGGGGGGCGTCTATATCAGTCGTGATTTACGGCAGCGAACCGCTGAAGGGTGCACGGGCCGACCGGATTTGGCGTCGGCCGAAAAAGGTAGGATGCTTTTTGCCGGTATTTTGGAGGCATTAGTAGAAACGGTCGACAGTTTGCTGGCTCAGCCAACGGGAACGGAGTATACCGATCATCTTTAATTATAAAAGTTACTTTGAAGGGACCAGGGAAAGCGTTCGGAGATCTAGTAGGAATCCGTTGATGGGTCCGCTCGAAGTAAACGTGAGTTGAATTGTTCCGGTTGGGAGGGTGATGGAGCCGATTTTCTTTTGTTGGTAATCGTCCCAGGATTCAGTGGCGGTGACCGTGCCGACGAATCCACTCTTTCCCGAGGTTAATTCAAAATGGTTTCCCGCAGTGTTTTGCGGAGCAGCCCAATCAAGAATGACGTTATATTCCCCCGCTTTTTGGATGTCGATGGTCCATACCGCCCGGTCATTCTCGCTTCCCCAGAATCCGATGTTGCCGTATTTACCTTCGAAAACAATGGTGTCTCCATAGATCGCCGCTTGGCTGGCGGGCAAGGAATACTGCCCATTCTGTAGTTTAACTTTGATTGGCATATTACCGGCAAATGACTTTGGTGGTGTTTGATTTGCCTGAATGAATGAAATCACATCGGTCATTCCTTCGGGACTCAGGAATTTCTCAAGTCCGACAGGCATCATTGATTGGCCTGTTCTTTTTAAGCCATCTTCCTCAATGTCCTTTCGTAAGATCGTTGTGGCCTCCCCTTTGGCTGCGGTGACGGTGAGGCTGATAGCCGTTTGTTCAGTTACTAAGCCTGTGATGATCTTGCCGCGTATTGTTAATATAGAGTAATTCCTGAATTTATCTTCGACGGCTTTGTTGGGGTCGAGGATGTGCGTCGTAAGGAATTCTGAAGATTTATTCTTCAACCCGTGCAAGTTAGGGCCTACGGCTGCTCCCTTGTTGTTGAGGCGGTGACAAGCACTGCAGTTTTTAGTAAAAAGCTCCTCTCCGCGGGTTACATCTCCCCCTTCTTGGAGCGTCACGGTTAAATACCGCTTAATTAAGTCCTGTCGCTGATTATCTGTGGTCATGCCGAAAAAGATGAGTGCCTCACTACGTATTTCTTCAACCGGATGTGCTAACAGGGTTTGTCGATGCGTGGCATTGAAGCTGTCAGGTTTGAGTGTTTTGGCTTTAACAGCCTCTAGTAATACTCTTGTCGACTCGGTGTCCCTGATCAGGACAGTAATTAGTTGGTCACTAATCAGGGGGTCAATGGATGTCCAATCTTCAAGGAGTGATTGGGTGATCTCTCCAGAGGCATGTCTATTGATAAAAGCAATAGCGACAGTCTGAAGGTCGGTGGGCGTCTGGGGTGTTAGTAGTGCTCGTAAAATCGGTATGTCAATATTCGCACTGGTTGCAAGCAGAAATTCAAAAGCCGCTCTTCTGCCTTCGATCGGCTGGTCATCGTTAGTCGCCAGTACCCGGGCTTGTGATGAAAACTGTTGTAGAATTTCTTTTTCCGCTGGCTTGCCAAGCGTCTCTTGAAGGTTGGTGTCTTGCTGCTCTAATAATTGTTGGACCCTGTTCAGAGCAGCGAATTGCCAGATTTGGGGAGGGCCGGTTTCCGATGTAAGAAGTTGTTGGGCAAGCCTGCTGATTGCATTCTGTTCGTTTGCAGCCAAAGACGTTGCTAATAATCCCGAGAGGATGGTTGTGTTAGGAGTGTTCCCCGTCAGTATTTGATAATGCCGAAGAACCTCCGTTGATCTTGTTGAAGTAGAACTTAATGCCGCACCAACAATGTAGCGATTGTCGGGTTGTCTCTGCAGGATCGTTGCCAGCGATAACGGGACTTCGGCGGTTTTGAATTCACCTAGCGAATAGGCCAGTTGTAAAAGAACCTGTGGTGCTTGTTCAGTTTTTCCAAGACGCAGTAGAACCTCCGAAATCACTGGGGCTTTAGCCGTGTCCGCCAGTCCCTCGGAAAGCCGAATTGCCAGTCGGCGAACTTCAGCATGTTCATCTTTCAGTGCTTCTACGACGGTTTGGACATCTAGTGAATCACGACCTGAGAGGACGCTGAGGGCGTGCAGGCGAGCCAGAGGGGAACGGTTTTTGAGGGCAGTGGCGGTCAGTTGATTATCAATTGTGTGATCACCTTGATTCCAGACCAGTTGCATGTGAGCATGATCTCTAACCCATCCATTTGGATGGCTTAGGTCTTTGACGAATTGTGGTTGATCTGTACGGGCGGGGAAATTGTAGGGACGCAGTGGCGTGTCCTCGGGAACGATTCGATAGATTCGACCTTTGTCCGACCCTTCACGTAAGTCGAGTTCTTTTTCTGTTTGATCATCGATCCATTCAGGATGCTCTATCACGAGCCGATAAATGTCAGCGAAGTAAAGGGCACCGTCGGGGCCAGTCCGAATGGTTGTGGGGCGGAACCAACTGTCTGTACTGCGGAGAAACTCCGTGTTATCTTCAGCCTCAGGTTTACTTGAATGCATGAGCAGGCCATTCATGCGGATGTGGCGTCGGTGGATAAGATTGTGTACAGGCTCACTGACTAGCATCGAACGATTGACATTGGCGCCTAACAGAGTATCACGGTACATCGTTGTACTACAGGCTGATGTAAAGCGACTTGGTTGGCCCGGAGCAGGCGGGCGATAGCCTTCCCAGTGGCTCATGATTCGACTAACTGGAAAGAGGGGGGAGTTTTGTATTGTTGCAACAGCATGACGACTGCCTGGCGGCGCCACATGCGGGTTGCGAGCATGGTAATGGTCCGTCATAACGAACTGAAACATAGGGTTTGAATTGTTGGCCCCCCACCAATTCCCCCAGTCATCCCGATTGCGTCCATGTTGCGTTTCTCCTGCCAAAGCGATCATCTCGCCGGTATCAGGGCGAAGCTTCAGATCTCGTCCGGCGATGTTGATTCTTTGCCCTGTTTTGATTGAGTGTACGACGCCATCGCTGTCACCGTTAGCCAGATAAATCCAGTTGTCGAGTCCCCATCGGAGTCCGTTGACACGGTGTTGTTGGTTGCCTTCTGCAAAACCTTCGAACAAAATCGATTTGACATCGGCCTTGCCATCTTGGTCCGTATCTTCGAAATACCAAATGTTTGGAGCGGCTGTCACTAAAATACCGTTTTTCCATGTCATGACGTCGGAAGGAAATCCCAGGTTATCGACGAATACTGTGGCTTTGTCGTATTGGCCGTCATGATTTGTGTCTTCAAGGTACTTTATGCGGCCGCCGTGTTTTCCATTGTCATCCAGCCCTAAAGGGTAATCAGCCATCTCCACCACCCATAAACGTCCATCGGCTCCCCAGTCAAAGGCTACCGGATCCATGACTAGTGGTTCTGCTGCAACCAATTCGACCTTGAGTCCGGTAATAGTTTGGATGCTATTTAAGGAGGCTTCGGCGGATTTGGGAGGCGGTGGAATATTCTCCAGTAACTGCTCGAAACTACGACGGTCGACTAACGCTGGCAGGTTCTGAGTAAATTCATTTTGGACCCAAAGGTGTCCGCGACTAAACCATGAGCCGTTGTTAGTCCCCCCCAATGCAATAACCGGGAGTTCGGTGTCCTCCGGGCGTTGGCCCTTCAAGGCCTGAATCGCCCAGCCTGTTTCTGGAGAGTCAAAGAGATGAAGTTCATAGCCCCGGCTATTGGATTGCAGGATATCGTCGAAACCATCCTGATTCACATCGGCAAAACGGAATCCGTTGTCCGTTCCTTTATTGGTGACAAACTGCATGGCTTCGGGAAGACTGTATGGCAGTTCCTTCCATGAATTGTTCTGCCATACAAAAACCTGACCGTCGTTAGTAAAAAGTTCTGAATTTCCATCGCCATCGACGTCGCGGAACCGCAGGCCCTGGTCAATCCCTTTGATTCCGGTCTTCCATTGGGAGGAATAACCTTCGATACGATCTTTTGTCGGTATCCAGTTTCCATTCAGGTTTATCCAGACACCTGTGGTGCTGTCCTCGTTGATCCAAAGGCCAGTTTGGCGGCCTTCATGAGTAGAGAAAAATTGAGCATGGGAGTTTGTAAGTCGGGCAGGGAAAGGTGTTTCTTTCCAGGTGTTTTGTTCAGGAGCATAGACTCGAGTTAGTTGTCTCTGCCCATCTCCAATCAGGACATCCAGATATCCGTCACTATTAAGATCGAGGAGACGGACGCCATTGTCACTGCCGTTGTCCGCACGCAAAGAACTGCCTTTGAGTAAGTTCTTATTAATACGCTCGAGGCAGTCTTTGAATGTCATGAACTTAACGCGTTTGCCGTATTTTGAATGAGCATGATTGATTAATTCAATAATTTGATCGTTGCGGATCCAACCGTGTGGATGAAACACAAGTGGGTAGATCCCTTTTTTAATAACCGTCGCATCCAACGCATATTTCATGTCCCGTACGGTATCAGGGTTATTTGAGCGTTGTACGTTTTGAGCTTCCCAATCGCTGGGAACAACGCACGGGAATTGCCAACACACGCCAGCCTGTATGAAGGGATAAGGGTAGTTTTCAATAGTGTTAACAAATGAGTCGAAAGGAATATAGTAAGGGAAACGCGCTTCGCCGTCCTTCCGTGTGGTAATTTCGGTTGGCAATTCAGGATCGTTAGAAGTGAAGACGTTGAACACGGATGAGTCGATAGCCAAATGGTTCCCGGCTTCCGTTGTTTTGGCAAATATTTCGTACCAGAACCGTGGGCTGGGGGTGTTGAGCGAGTCGCAGCATGGCATGCGGAACGCAACGGCTTTACTGTTGGGGATGGTAGCCATTAGATCGACGCATCGATCATAGGTGCTTTTAGCACGAGCAAAATCAGCACCATTTAAACAGGGGCATGGATGGTCGATAGTATGGACTTCAAGGCTTAGTCCTTCCTTGATCCAGGATTGTAGTTGGGGATCTTCGGGATTTACGGTGTTGGTAAAGATACTTACCGGTGCCCGCCCCTCTATTTCATGTAGACGATCGAGGATTGGGCGTAAATAATTCTCGTAGGTGTTCGGATCTCGCATATCGTCGATGGAAAGAATGACAACGGCGTCAACATCCGCTTCGCCGATCCATTGCGGAGTAATAAGACGAGCAAATTCCTGTTCCACGTAATAGGGGTTGCGATCGGTCAGGTAGGTATAGCGATTGCCATTAGGAGCAGCATTGGCAGCCAACGCGGAAGCATGGAGACAATATACCAGTAGAGCAACGAAGAGGAGTTGGTTTTTCATAGCTCTATGTTACCTCGTTGATAAAGTCGGGCTCAATTCATCGCCGGGGTGCAACGACGAATGTTGTTTAGGAGAGTATGTCGTGAAGAACTTCGCCCGCAACATCGGTCAACCGGAAATCTCGGCCATTAAAGCGATACGTCAGCTTTTCGTGGTTGAGACCCATCTGGTGTAAAACGGTTGCCTGAATGTCATGGGCAGTAACACGCCGTTCAACCGATTTGTAACCAAATTCGTCAGTTGCTCCGTATTGCGCCCCGCCCTTGAATCCGCCGCCGGCAAACCAAGTCGTAAAGGCATTCGGGTTGTGGTCGCGTCCGGCGCTACCCTGTGAATCAGACGTGCGACCAAATTCCCCGCCATAGATAACAATAGTATCTTCCAGCAGGCCTCGTTGTTTGAGGTCCGTAAGAAGTGCGGCGGTGGGTTGATCGACTGTCGATGCACAGGTTCCGTGGTTTTGTCGGATGTCACTGTGACCATCCCAGGGTACATCACTCACTCCTCCTCCCGGTGTTTTCGGGATGGAGGCAAAAACCTGAACAAAACGAACACCTCGCTCAATCATTCTCCGGGCCAGCAGGCATTGCCGGCCGTAGTCCTTGGATTCAGTCCGGTTAAGCCCGTACATTTCATGGATATACTCGGGTTCCTGAGAGATATCGAAAGCTTCTGGTGCTGCACTTTGCATACGGTAAGCAAGTTCGAAGGATTCCAAGCGAGCGTTCAGGTCACGGTCGAATGGTCGTTGATCGGCGTGTTGGCGGTTCGCGTTGTTGAGTGTGTCCAAAAGGGAACGCTGAGGCACCCCCTCCAACTCTTTGAGTTGTTCCAGATTGTCAATGGGCTTGGCAGCTCGTGGATCCAGTGAAGTTGCCTGATAGACAGAGGGTAAAAACCCGGAAGACCAAATAGGGTCTCCGCCGCGGGGTTTCGTCCCGTGCATGACGACATACGAGGGTAGATTAGAGTTGGAGCTTCCCAGACCATAACTCATCCATGACCCCATGCTTGGAAAGCCCTGGCGTATCATCCCGCCGTTAAGTTCCAGCATGGCCGGCGTATGGTTGTTTGATTGAGAATGACAGGAATAGACAAAAGCGATGTCATCGGCATGTTTGGCGAGGTTTGGGAAAATCTCAGATATCCAAGCTCCTGACGCACCATGTTGCTTGAATCGGAAAGGAGATTTCAGGCATTTGCCGCTGGTCGTAAAGAATCCTGTTTTTGGATCAGCCCCTGCGAGTGCCTGGCCATCGCGTTTCCCAAGTTCCGGCTTGTAGTCAAAAGTGTCGACCTGACTGGGACTGCCGGTTTGGAATAACCAGATGATCGCTTTCGCCTTTGGTTTGTAATGTGACGAGCGTTCTGCCAGTGGGTTGTTGTTCTCTGCAGCATGAATGACCCCTTCTTGATGGAGTAGGTCGGTAATCGCCAGACTGCCAAAGCCCATTCCGGCCTTCATCAAGAATTGTCGACGCGTATTGCTTGGAGCGAGAGGGTGATTGTGATTCATGGTTTTCCAATGCTAGTCGATATAAATAAATTCATTCATACAAAGTACGAGATGACAGAAGTCACGGACAGCCAGTTGTTCAGCATGGGCGTCTCCACCTCGTTTTTCGGTCTGGGACTGGATGAACTGATTCATGGTTTGTATTTCGTCGGCCGTGGCAGATCGGGACAAGGCTAACTCGTAAGTTGATGTAATGACCTGTTCGATGGGGGTTTCGTTTGTTGCACGCACTCGTGCTGCAAATTGAGTTGCATACTCTCGAATGAGTGGAGCGTTTAGTAATGCCAGAGCCTGAGGGGCCACTGTGCTTTGTTCCCGAGTCGCAATTCCCTGCATGGCATCCGGAGCATCGAAAAGCTTTAGTAATGGGATGAGTTGACCACGTTTTACCGTGAAGTAAATGCTGCGGCGGTTGCTTCGTTCATTGAGTGTTCCCTTGCCGTAGTGAGTGAGATCGATATTCCCACTCATTAAAAGGATCGTATCACGAATGATCTCAGCTTCTAATCGTCTTGCGGATCGCCGCCATAGTAGTAGGTTTTCAGGGTCTTGCTGAACTCCGGCGTCGGATTTTGCATTGCCTTGCATGTAGGTTGCGCTGGACATAATTAGTTTGTGAATCGGTTTCAAACGCCACTCGTTCTTGATTAACTGCTCAGCCAGGTAGTCAAGAAGTAGTGGATGACTGGGGGATTCTCCACGAGTTCCGAAGTCACTTGGCGTTGCAACGATGCCTCGGCCGAAGTGGTGATACCAGAGTCGGTTTACCAAAACTCGAGCTGACAAGTGCCCAGCCCCCAACGTTTCATCCGTTAGCCAATGGGCAAGTGTTTCACGACCTCTCAAGGGCTCATTCAGGGTGTTCCCGGCAGTGGTCCAAAAAGTTTCATCCTTTTCAGCATCCGTAAGGACTTGAAGGAAACCAGGGGCAGCGAGACTCTCTTTGTTATCGGAATTGCCGCGGCGCAAGTGATAGACCTTGTAAGTGTCTTCACCGAATTGATAAGTGCTCCCTTTGTGTCTGGCGGCAAAGACTGGAACATTAGCAGGGGAGGGTTTAGAAAGTTCGTGGAATTTGACAGGTTGTTCCAGGTTAAGGTAACCCAGATCGTACCCCTTATACCAGTCAAGCAGTCGTTTCTTTTGTCCCTCATTTCGTTTGTCAGGTGCAAGGGCTAAAATGTTGCGAACATCCTCCGGTTCTTTTCCGTGGGTTGCTTTGAAATAGAACCCAGTCTTGCCACCACCATTGGTGATCTTCATAAGGATTGCATTTCGGCCTTCAGCCAGTTGGATCGTTAGCTTTTCCTGATCTGCTTTAGCGTCCGTGCGAGCAACGTTTTTATTTAAAACTTTACGTCCATTCACCCAGACCTGAATCCCGTCGTCACTGCCTAGTGATAAATGGACAGGCTGAGGTCTGGAGGAATCGATGACTCGGTAAAGAAAATTAGCACTGTTCTCACCACTTAACAGCTCGTTATGTGCTGTCCCGTCTTCCCAGTCGGCATGCTCTTTCCACTTCAGGCCACCCTCGTAGGTGAGGCTTAGGTCGATGGTATTCTCAGGTGGATAAACCGTCCCAAACGCTTCATTATGATTTGCGGCTTTGAACGGACCCACATGATGCCAACTTCGGAGAGAGGCCACGGAATTGTTGGCTAGCGTAACGAGCGTTACGCGGAAACCAACCTGCTTTGTCTGTCCCGTTAGCTTAATCAGGATTTCATTGTCGCCCTTCTTGATTGGCACGCTCAGTTTATATTGTCCGATGACAGTGCCGGCAGATTCTTTCGCTTTCAATACTTCTACCTGATTAACCCACACGGAAATGTTGTTGGCAGACGTCACGGTAAAAGTCGCGGTTTGGTCGATAGGGGAAATTACTTTGCGGAACACATAATGGGCTGAATTTGGAGAATGTTCTATCAAACCCGATTCCCCTTCTTTCCAGTCTGGCTTCTCTTGCCATGTGATGGATCCATCCTTATACGATGCCTGGAGATCAATACCTTGTTCAGGGGCAAAAGCGGTATCCAGAGCCTCTTGAGGACTGTTTGCCGGGAAGGCACCAGCATAATGCCAGGCGGCTTGCGAAAGAGGTGCTGTTTCGGGGGTCGGTACGGCTACAGAAACCCACTGCTTGAAATTGTCCGGCAAGATGTCAGTCGTATACTGATTGAGCGCGGCGGTGAGGGGACGGAGCGCATCATCATAGACTTTCATGTTGGCCAGAAATTCTTCCGGTTTGGAGTTTAACTGTACGTCGGCACTACCAACTTCGGCAAAGTTCGCTACGAATCGATAATAATCGTGTTTCGGAAGAGGATCGAATTTGTGACTATGGCACCGCGCACAGCCGACGGTCAATCCAAGGACAGACGTGCCGAGTGTACTCACAATATCATCGAGCTGTTCATAGCGACTTCTTTCGCGTTCTTTTTGTGTTTGCTGGGATGTAAAGGGCCCGGCCACAAGGAAACCTGTGGCGGCGAAACTTGTTCTTGCAGTGAGGTATTCGTCTGTTGTCGTGAAATCGGTTTTTGTTTTGATGTCACCCGCAAGCTGTGCATCTAGAAATTGGTCATATGGCAGGTCCTGATTAATAGCCCGGATAACCCAGTCGCGGTAATGCCAGGCATTGGGGCGATCCTTATCAAATGCGTATCCGTTGCTTTCGGCGAAGCGTACAATGTCGAGCCAGTGTCTCCCCCAACGTTCTCCAAAGTGTTCGTCGGCCATCAATTGATCGAGTAGCTTGGAATAGGCTCCCTCAAAATCGTCTTCTGCCGCCTTAATAAACGCCGCGACAGCATCCGGTGAGGGCGGCAGGCCTATGAGGTCAAAGTAGGCGCGTCGAATCAACGTTCTGTAAGAAGCAATTGTGTTGGGGGTGATCCCTTTTTCGTCCTGACGGGCGCGTACATAGCGGTCGATGTCATTGCGTATCCAGCCCATATCCTGGACATCTGGTGGTTGCGACGTTTGTAGTCGTTGAAAGGCCCAGTGTTTACGGCCGGCTTCAATATCGACTTCCGCAGTGGCAATGGCTGCTCCTTCCCGAGGGTCCGGCGCACCAATGGTGATCCAGTGTTCGAAATGTCCAATGATTTCAGCTGGCAGTTTTCCAGCAGGTGGCATTTCAAATCCGTCATGATTCAAAGCAGAGAGCAAAAGGCTTTCGGCAGGTTTTCCCGGTACAACAGCAGGTCCACTTTCACCACCCTTGGCGGAACCCGCTCGTGTGTCTAGTAGCAAGGCTCCTTTTAAGTTGTTTTTCGCAACGGCTTCGGCACTGTGGCATTCGTAGCAGTGCTTAACGAGCATCGGACGAATCTTGGCTTCGAAGAAATCAAGTCCAGCCCTGTCTTCCTCCTGGCATTTCGCAACCGAGTGCAGCAGTACAAGGGTCAATGTCAGGATAGATTTGATCGAGTAGGGCATTTGTTGACCGGCGGCTGTCGTAATGGGGCGTGGGTTTTCTTTTTTAAACTCTCATTTATTATACATTAAGAACTTGGTTATTACGCTTATTCGTAACGTCGCTACTCAATGAGAAATTCTCTGGAGTCATAGTTTTTTGTCATCCCCTAAAGTTGTTGTAGGTTTCAGGAAGGTCGTCATGATGACGGCTGCTGCGATCTGCTTTGGACTGGCATTTTTGGGGGCTTTATTACCCGGGTTGCCGGCAACTCCTTTCTTGTTGCTAACCAGCTTTTTACTACTAAGGACATCCCCGAATTTAAATTCACGCCTGAGGCGATCGAAGATGTTCGGCCCGATCCTAACTGATTGGGAAGAATATGGTGGTGTCCGCTCTCACGTTAAAATGAAGGCAGTCTTTGTTGTCATCATCTCGATAAGTCTGACGATGTACTTTGGACCGGAGATTGTCTGGCTGCGTTGGCTTGTGGGGGCATTGGCTGTTGTTGGAATTTTCGTAATCTACCGATTGCCTGTTGCAAAAGGAAGTGACGATTTACCTGATCGCGATGCGGTCTAGTTCGTTCATCCAACGTTGTAATTGCAGGCCATCCTGGTATCTCGCTCCTATCGGAACCATCTGTTCTCCGGTGATCACACGAAGGAAACAACGTTGTTCCTCGATCATCATCCCAGTAGCACCAGTTTCATCCGCTGTAATCTCCAAGGCTAAAGGCCACTGAGCCTGCTCGTCATTCCAGATCTGGATGGGACGTGGATTAGGCGATAGGCGAGCGGCCCATCCTTCGCCGAAGAGTTCCATGCGATCAAACCCACGAGGAGGCATTCCAGCGGGCGTCATGTAGCTGGCGCTAAAACGGGCGAGAAAACCTGATGGCCAGATTAGCTGAGCGTTTGCCAGATCGATTTGTCCGTTAGTTGTTAAGTGGTACTGACAACTAAAGCTACGTGGTTCCTCAGCATTGGTTAATGCCTGAGCACAATACAGGTCATGCACCATTGCCGCGTGGAGTGGGTTTTCGCCTTCAAAGTCATGAACAATCGATGCAGGACGGTGGCGTACGGCATCCATGTGCGTTAACTCGGGTCTTCCTGAAGCTTCCTGACGGAGTGCCTTGAACTCGCTGTTAAATAGAAGGATATGCCCGAGCATGAGGTTAGACGAATCCCCTTTAACCAATGGGGCTAAACGTTCTGCCTCTTTCAGGTCATTAGCGATTGGCTTTTCCAAAAGCACATGGTGTCCGGCTTCCAGAAGTTTTTGAGCTACTGAAACGTGCTGACTGGTAGTGCACGCAACAATCCAGGCCGTGGCCCCGGACTGCTCGATTGCCGTGTCTAGATTGGTATAGCCTGTCGTGGACGGGATCTCTTCCAGCAACTTTTCGACACTTTCCTGACGTCGGGCTACAACGGCAGTCAAATGAACGTTTTCTAGCGTTAAAAGGGTTAAAGCATGTAAACGCCCAAAGCGTCCTAAGCCAATGACACCGCACTTAATCATCGATTATGAAATCCTTTTGGTGCTAAGGTTTATTTGTAATCAGCGCCGGTGAGACTGTTGAGCACAGAGTCCTGCCATTGTTTCATTGTTGTCCGCAGGTTTGATACGACCTCAGGATACTTCTCTGCAATGTCATGCTCCTCTGCCGAGTCCTGACGTATATCGAACAATTCGATGGTTTGGTCTGTGCCGGTGCCGCGAATTACCAATTTGTAATGAGAGGATAATATGGCGCGGTTTCCGGTGTAATCAGAAGGCACGATCTTGGCGTGTTTGAAATTGACGAAATTTCGGGTGTAGATATCACCCATCATTTTGACCAATGGCGTCGTACCGATTTGCAGATCGTTTTCAATCCACGGTTCTCGTTGCAGGTCAGCACGGTGATTGAATTGCCAGAAGCATATTGGGGTGGGCCGCTGTTTGAGGGGATTGTCTATGAGACCTGTCAAAGAGATTCCGTCGAGAGTCACGGTAGGAATGGGAATGCCTGCTATCTCACAAAGTGTCGGTAAGATATCGCTGGTGACGGAATGAAACGGAGAGACGATTGGCGTTTGAATCCTGGCCGGCCACTCAATCACGCCGGGTACGCGAAGTCCTCCGTCATAGATTTGTCCTTTTCTCCCTCGAAGTGGGGAGGTTACGATTCCGTCACCCGGGGTTCCGTTATCACCGCAGTACCAAAGGATGGTGTTATCACGCACTTTCTTTTTCGTAAGGTAGTTTCTTAGCGTACCGATGGAACGATCCATCGCAGTGATTTCTGCGTAACGCTCCTGCAGAATATCACCCAGTGGTCTGGTCGTTGGCCTCCCGGTTTGATTGGATGTCAGACGGAAGGTTTGTGCATTATATTTGGCTGGAAGATCAGCATAGAGTTTTAGGTCGTGTTTCAGACCACTATATGGTTCGTGAGGTGAGCCGTACCAGAGAACGACGAAAAAGGGTTTTCGCTGCCGTTTTGCTTTAGCGATAAATTTTGTTGCTGCCGCAACGATGATTTCGGAACCTTCCCCAGCAATCATCTGTGGATCACCACCGTTTCGAGAGAGGGTGGGGTTTAATTCAAAGAAATTGTCGTGAGATAACCATTCGTCAAAACCGGCATTTCCTGGGTTCGTCGGGGAGGACTTCTTGACGGGCCCCAGGTGCCATTTGCCAAAGTGACCACAGAGATATCCCTTTTCTTTCAATAGCCTGGCAATGGTGATTTCCTCCGGCCGGAATGAGCGGCCTGGAGTGAAAGTGCCATAACGGTTAGGGTGCCTGCCGGTTAATACACTTCCACGGGTTGGGCTGCAGGAAGAATGTGCTGCATAAAAGCGATCCAATCGTAGACCGTTAGCGGCCATTTCATCTAATATCGGAGTGAATAAATGCGGATGGCCGTTATAGCCGGTTTCATCCCATCCGTGGTCGTCCCCCATCAAGAGGATAATGTTTGGAAGTTCCTCACTGCAGTTGGCTGTAGAGCCTAATAGCAAAGTTAAAACGAAAGTAATGACCGCGAAAAATCTAGAGGGCATGTTCAGGGCTCAGTTAGGAATAAAGGGGTAATGGCTAACTGAATTATATAAACAAATCGAGCACAGGTTTGCCAGAGGTGAGTTGGTGGGGCCGACCGATAGCATCTTGGATTTGCCAATTCGGGTTGATTCCGAGTGCCATAAAGATGGTCGCCGCCATATCTTCCGGGCTGACGGGGTGGGCAGTAGCATAGGCAGCATGCTTGTCGGTTTCCCCGTAGATAAATCCACGTTTGATACCCCCTCCGGCTAAAACGGCAGGAAAAAGTGTGCTCCAGTGATTACGTCCCCAACTACTGTTGGCTTTGGGAGTCCGGCCCATTTCACCCATGACGACAATAAGTGTATCGTCTAGCATTCCTCGGTCATCGAGGTCATTGACAAGAGCCGCAAATGCCTGGTCAAAGGTGGGGAGTAGATGTTTTTTGACATCGTCGCTGTTGCGGTGTGAATCCCAGCTATATCCGTCGACGCAGTCGTACTGTACGGTGACAAAACGCGTTCCGGCTTCAATGAGACGGCGAGCCACTAAAGCGGACTGCCCGTAGAGATGTCGGCCATAAGTATCTCGCGTCTTTGGATCTTCTTTCGTAACATCGAAAGCCTCTCGAGCTTTGTCGGACAAGACAAGTTCTAATGCTCTGGCACGGTATTTATCAAATACCCGGGTGCGATCCAGTTCCCGCAGTGTCTGCTGGTGTTCATTAATTCGGTTGAGTAGTTGAGCCCGGGAGTTAAAACGCCCAATGGTCATGCCGGCCTGCGGACTAAGTCCCTTTATGCTGAACTGGAGTTCTTCGTCCGTGCAGGTTCGCCAGAAGGGGTTATCGTTTTCCGAATTTTTATTGACCCCGGTTACAACTGGCGCATAAGCGCCGCCCAGCCAGCCTGCGGTTTCACCCGGCCTGGCGATATCCCCTTTTTGTTGTAGGCTGCCTAAAGCATTTGGTAATACCGCGTAAGTCGGGGCTTCATTGATAAGACCACGACGTTGATCGAAATACTTGGCGACACTCCCGATGGCAGGCCAATCCTGTGGGGTCACATTAAAACCGCCCCCAATGGGAACGTGCCAACGGTGGCCTGTTTGGACATAGTGACCGGCTCCGCTATGGTCGTTAAAGTCATGTGTCATGGTTTTAACAACCGTGATTTTGTCAGTGATCTGAGCGATATTTGGCAGGTGTTCGCAAACGAGCAGTCCGTCCGTTGAACAGGGAATGGGCTTGAAAGGACCACGGATGTCACTTGGAGCATCCGGCTTCATGTCGAATGTTTCTAACTGACTGGGACCGCCAAACAAATGCATGAAAATGACATTTTTGGCAGAAGGGCTTGGGGCGTCGTCAAAGTTGTTGTCGACGGCCTCAAGAACCTTCGGTAAGCTGACACCAAGCATCCCGGCACCGGCGGCTTGCAGAAGTCGGCGGCGATTAGTCTCAGGTGCCTGATTTAATAAAGTTAACAATGCTGCGGCTCTCGTCAAAATAATTCATGGATCGCGGTGGGGTCTTCGAGGACGGGAGTTGGGCGGCCTGCGTGATCAAGGATGTGCAACTTAGGGTCGATGCCCATACATTCATATACAGTGGCATGAATATTTGAAGGTGTTACTGGTCGGTCCTTGGCGGCATCCCCTTTTTTGGTGGTCGAGCCAATGAGGCGTCCACCTTTTATCCCCCCGCCACCCATGAGACAAAACATCGAATTTCCCCAATGATCTCTCCCGGGCGTTCCCTTGCTCAGTGGGGGGCCTCCGTTGCCTCCATCATTCATTCTGGGGGTACGACTGAACTCGCCACATAACATCACGACGGTTGTTTCCAGTAGTCCTCTCTGATCCAGGTCTGCAAATAAAGTCGCGACTGCAGCGTCCACCCGAGGTAACAATGTTTCATACCCGCTTTGCAGGTTCCAGTGGTGATCCCAGCCGCTAAATTGGACGGTCACAAAGGACGCTCCAGCTTCGACTAAACGACGGGCCAGAAGTGTGCTTTGCCCCCAAGTGTGGCGTCCGTATTCGTCTCGTAGACCATCGTTCTCCTGATTGATGTCAAATGCCTGTCGAGCCTTTTCACCCGTAACAAAACTGAATGCCTGTTGATCAAATTGGTCAAGAGCATCAAAGGTGCCTTTTGATTCGATCTGGCGACTGATTTTGTCGAGTTCACCGCGAAGTTGCGTACGGTCGTCAAGCCGATCTACCGTAATGCCTGTCGGCAGGACCATGTTCTCTACTTTGAAGTTGGCGTTGTTTGGGTCTCCCTTGGTTTGAAAAGGATCATATTGCACGCCTAAGAATTTACCGCCAAAGTACCCCGGTACACGTCCCACACTAGAGGCTGAGGGAACCGAAACATAAGGTGGCACCTCCCGGCTTATCGTTTCACGTTGTTGAGCAACGACCGCTCCAAGCCCCGGGAACTTGCCAATGTTATTAGCCCCGCTGACCCCCATGTTTTTCGTTGTGAGCATGCGATGAGCGCCGCCGAAATGGTCGCCAGTGCCGTGGTGCAGTGAACGGACGATTGAGAATTTGTCAGTATGCTGTGCCTGCTTTGGATATAGTTCCGTAATGTCAAATCCGGGCACCTTGGTTTGGATGGGATTCCAAATACCTCGGTATTCAATCGGGGCATCTGGTTTCATGTCGTACATGTCCATATGGCCGGGGCCGCCATCGAGCCAAATCAAAATCGTAGACACATCGGATTTGCTTTGATTGGCACTGGCTGCTTTCGCCCGTAGAACATCGCTTAGGCTAAGGGAGGTCAGACCGGCAACACCAAGCTGGACGAAACTTCGCCGAGTGATGCCATCGCAGTACTCACGTGACCGTTTATCTTTGGCTTTAGCAAATAGTCGTAACATCGGATTCTCTCGTGGTTAAATCGTGTCAACGTCTTCTATTTTAAATATCGGCGCGTTGAACCTCAATGTTGATTGGTTATAAACTACATCTAAAGGGGGGGCGGTTGAAGTTAGGGTGAAAGTGGTAGAAAAGTCCTGTTTAATCTCTTTCGGTCTTTAGTATGGGTTGTCGTTTTGTCGGTAAAGGAAAGGCCTCCAGAGTCTCGTATTTACCGGTCTCCATACTGGCTCCTCCAATCAGCAGCCCTTCACCAGTAGAGATGGGTAGAAGCCGATGGAAGAAGCGGGCTTCCCTAATGGTGCTAGTTACTTCAAATTCTCCGAGAGAATTAAGTGTTTGGATTGAACCGTCATAGGCAGAAACGATGATCCTGCCGCCGGCATTGCAACTTGCGGTCCCAAATCCAGTCAGTTCGGATTCGCCAATCAGTGTGGGGCCATCTGTCCACTTGTTTGTACGATGATCATAGAACACGGTGCGAGGGGTCGTCTCACCAGTGTCTTGCATTCCCCCAACAACGAGGATGCCATGCTTCGTAGGTGCTATTGAGACAGCGCGGCGACGGTACGGGAAATCCGCAATGGCCGTCCATTGTCCAGTTCGAGCACGGAGGTTAAACGTCCACGCGGTTTGGTGCCAGACAGGATCGTCTTCTCCCTGCATTTTCCAACCTCCAACAACGTAAAGAATTCCGTTGCTGGATACGACGGCGTCAAAGGATGATCGCCCCTCCGGCAAGTCAGGCAGGACGGTCCACTGTTTGGTTTTGAGATTAAATCTTGCAAACGATCGTTGAGACCATAAATCATGGTCATCGCCTGGAGCGTTTAACGCCGTGAATCCCCCGAGGCGGTAAAGCGAGTTTTTATAAGCAACTAATGCGAGACCCTGTAAACGTGGTCCCTGGCTTAATTGCGACCATTGTTTCGTTTTTAAGTCCAGTTCCCATAACGTGTTGGCCTGATCCGCGGTTGAGTAACGGTGGGCTTGCCCAAAGTGTCCCCCATAGTAATAAATCTTGCCCTGGTGAACCGTTGCTCCAAAACTGGTTACCGGCTCTGGTATTGGAGGATAGGGGGTTTCAATGTCTTTGGCTTGAAGCGGTCCAATAAACGTAAAAAGAGCTGCTGTTATCACTGCTTTGAGGAGGGAAGTGAGCATCGTGGTTAGATGATTTCGTGACATTCTAATGGGCAAATAAGTGATTTTTATGGGTTAGCTTAATGAAAACAAGGGTTTCAAGAAAATGTTACGTATAGTTTACAAGATACTCCATTAAAATGCTTTCATGCTGTTGTGGATTAGCCAGAAATCTTAGATGATAGGTGTTCGCGGAATGTGTTGTCCCGACCTCCGTGATTGATTTAAAGCTCATCTCGTCATTGCGGAAAACCTTAGTGCGATCAGAAAAAGAAATACTGATTGAATCGAAAGAATTCGCCTCCGAAACTCCTTGGGTTAGCTGGTGGTGCATGGTCACGACGGCAGTGGTTTGGATTGCGTGCGTGGTAGCTACACTTCTTACCGACACTTGGTGGTTGCGACTCTGCTGCAGTTGTCTACTTGGTCTGGTACATGTTCGCTTGTTTGTGATTTATCATGATTTTCAGCATGGTGCACTACTACCAAAGTCGCGGTTAGTTCGTGGCTTTATGTTTCTGTTTGGTTGCATCACGCTTAGCCCACCAAGCGTTTGGAAGCGTTCCCATAACCATCATCACAAAAACAATGCCAAACTATTTGGGGCTTCGATTGGTTCGTATCCTGTCATGACGACGGAAGCCTATGCAGAGGCAAGTTTTTGGCAACGACTGTTGTACAAGTTCTCACGTCATCCATTGACGATTGGGGGCGGTTACTTAACGGTGTTTTTTATCGGTATGACGGTTCGTCCCCTGTTTCTCAATCCTAAGCGACACTGGGATGCCATTTGCTCCTTGTTGGTACATGCTGGTCTGATTGTTGCACTGGCCTTTGTAGATCCGATGGGGATTCTTTTTGTTACGTGTGTTCCAATGATCATCGCAGGTGCGTCTGGTGCCTATTTGTTCTATGCTCAGCACAACTATCCGGATGTCGCCTTAAAACTGGGTAAAGACTGGAACTATGTGACGGCAGCTTTGAAGTCCTCAAGCTATATAAAGATGCACCCGATCCTGCATTGGTTTACTGCTAATATTGGCTACCATCATGTGCATCATTTGAATCATCGAATTCCTTTCTATAAACTGCCGAAAGCAATGGCTGCTATTAAGGAACTGCATAATCCCGGGGTCACTTCATTGCGTCCATGGGATGTCTACAAATGCCTGCGTTTAAAGCTTTGGGATGTAAACGAAGAACGTCTCGTTTCGTTTGCCTGGGCTCGACGTCAACGCAGAGCCGCCCGCATCACAGCGTAGTGAATTCAAACCATTGCCAGTGAAAGGGTCAGTCGTGGTCGAATCGGGGGCGAGTAACTGGAATATTCGCTTTAAGCATTTATATGTGTTCGTGATGTTCTGCCTGCTAACTAGTTCATCTGTAGGTCAGCAGCCTTTTGTGGAATATAGCGAACGTGACAGTGCCTATTTGAGTCGTCTGCACACTCGGGTTCGCGGCCCGTTGGCGGTTGAGCAACTACGTCCGCGTGGAGTACCTCGCTGGCAGTTGATAGCGAGGCGAAAACTGACGGAATTACTTGGTTTGGATGTGATCGCGAGAGATAACCGGGGTTATCAAAGTCAGGTGCGTTTGCAAGATGCGATAGCAGATGATGGTTTCAGTCGTACTTTGGGTAAGATAGAGACTGAAGCAGGGATTGAGATTCCGTTCTGGTTACTCATTCCCAATGGAGAGGACCATCCCCCACGCCCTTTAGCTGTTTGCGCACAAGGGCACGGTGGTAATAGCTGGAATAACTATGCAGGCATCTACCAAAATGCGGCGGAGCGTGAAAAGGCATTAGCTCGTAATGCCACTCCGGGACTTGAGGCTGTTCGCCGCGGATATATTACTATTGTTCCTGCAGTCCGGGGTTTGGCTACGGTCGCATCAATCGCCGACCCTAAGGGCCGGCATGGAAACCAACTTTGCCGAGCTCAGTTGGTTCATTGTTTATTGGCAGGCCGCACGGCGATTGGAGAACGCGTCTGGGACTGTCAGAAAATCCTTGACTGGGCACTGACTGGATTGCCTAATGTTGACACAAAACGGGTGCTGTTCACAGGGAATTCCGGCGGCGGTGTGCTCACGGTATATATGGCAGCCTTAGATGAACGGATTACTGTTGCAGTACCCAGTTGCTCTTTTACTTCGTATACCGATCTTTCCGGCTTTGTCTTTCATTGTGATTGCTGTCTAGTTCCAAGGGTTCAGTCTGAGCTGGGAGATTTTTCTGATATCGGAGCGTTGGTGGTTCCTCGCTATTTATTGGCCGTGCATGGAAAACAGGATGGACTTCATCACTACCCGGCAGTCGAAGCAGCAATGACCCGTGTGGCGCGGGTGTACGGCCTCCTCAATCAGGAGGATAAATTCGCTCATCGTTGGGGCCAGGAGGGACATAAGTTTTATCCTGATATAATGTGGCCGTTTATCGAAAATGCATTTGCGGAACTCCACAAGTAGTCTTGATAAAAAGGTTTCTAAATCAATGCAACGCCACGTGGAGCAATTAATCGACTGGATCGATCAGGAGTCAGCTGCTCAGGCTAAGCAGTTAGACGAGCGTCGGCAGCGAAGTGGAGATGGTGGCGCGGAACGAACAGGGGAAACACTCCTGGACATGGCATTGGTGGATACGCGGCCGGGGCTGGCAGGCGCGACCATCGCCACATTTGTGAAACGCAATCGAGAGCGAGGTCTTCCACCGAACCGGTTTCGCGTTGGCACGCCGGTGATGACCACCGGTAATGGAGCGGATGTTGAGCTTGCTCGTGGAGTGGTTGTCGCCAGAGATTCCCAGACCTTAAAAGTATCTTTGCCCTTTGTCCCCGATGGAGGCCGGTATCGCTTGGATGTCCAGCCGGACGAGATCACTCGTCAGAGACAGAAAGAAGTTCTCGCGGGTTTGTCTGAAGCTGCTGGTAGATTAGGGCAATTGAAAGAAGTGTTGCTGGGCGGTAGACCACCGGAGTCCTCGGCCGCGACCTATGAGAATTCAAAACTGAATTCGTCACAGCTTGCAGCGGTACAGCAATGCCTTTCAGCGAAGGATGTTAGTATTATTCATGGGCCTCCAGGAACCGGAAAAACCACGACGGTCGTGGAGTTAATTAAGGCCTCGGTGAGGCAAGGACAAAAGATACTTGCCACCGCACCAAGTAACACTGCTGTCGATAACCTTCTCGAAAAACTAGTTGCGGAGGGTGTCAAATCGGTTCGTTTGGGACATCCGGCTCGTGTTGAACGCAGCCTGGTTGAACACACGCTTGACGCGCAGGTGTCTCGGGATGAGACAATGGAAATTGTCAAGGATATGCGTCGTGAATCAGAGCAGTACTTTCGTAGAGCCGGAAGATATACAAGGAGTCAGCCGCCCCGTGGGGCGAAACAGGATATGTATAACGAAGGGAAGCGTTTACGGCAGGATGCGCGGCTTCTGGAAAAAACCGTGGTAGATTGGGTTTTGGATCGTGCTGATGTTATTTGTGCGACGAATTCGATCAACACGCATTTGCTCACGGGTCGGCGTTTCGATCTGGCAGTGATTGATGAAGCCTGTCAGTGCACGGAACCGTCCTGTTGGGTTCCACTGCAGTTAGCCGATAAACTCGTCTTGGCAGGCGACCACTGTCAGTTGCCACCGACAGTAGTTTCCACCAAGGCTGCTAAAGAAGGATTTACTGTCAGCCTGCTAGAGCGGCTAGTCGGTTTGTATGGGAACCAAATCACAACACGTCTTGCAACGCAATATCGAATGCACCACCAAATTATGCAGTTTTCCTCGGATCATTTTTATGAAAGTGGCTTACTGGCAGACGACTCAGTGGCAGAACACCTTTTAGATGAACTTACAGGTGTATCGACGGCAGCTCTGACTTCCACTCCTTTACAGTTCATTGATACTGCAGGTGCTGATTGGGATGAAGAACAAGAAGAGGGTGGTGAAAGTCGGTTGAATCGTTCAGAGGCCCGGTTGGTGATGAAAAAAATTAACGCCTTAGTTGAATGTGGCGTTACCCCCGGTTCGATAGCGGTGATTACGCCTTACTCTGCACAGGCACGATATATTCGCTCTCTGGGTGAATTTCAGGGAGTTGAGATCGATACAGTCGACGGATTCCAAGGCCGTGAAAAAGAGGTTGTCATTATTTCCTGTGTGCGCAGTAATCGTGATGGTGAGATCGGGTTCCTCGGCGATACACGCCGGATGAATGTGGCTTTGACGCGTGCTCGTCGCAAGTTGATCGTGATTGGTGATAGTGCGACATTGGGAAATAATGAATTTTACTCCCAATTACTTAGTTACTTTGAGCAAGTTGGCGCATATTCCAGTGTTTGGACTGAAATGTAATGCGAGCTATTGAGCCTTAAGATGATCAAGTAAGTTGGCTGTGATTACCTGTACTCGTTTGTCTGGCCCTTGAGGTGTGGCACCGTGAGCAGCAGGACGGACATACCCTGGTGGCTCACTCAAACCATCTCCCCACCAGCAACTGGAGGCATTGAATACTAAATTCCCCTTTGGGCCGGGGTAAATTGTAGAAGTATAGGTTCCCGTACCTGAACCACTGTTGGTTGTGCCTTGCGCTACGATTTCTAAGCCTGGTATATCGGCAGGGTCACCATGCCATTCCCAGCCTACGAGTCCCGGAATCCCTTCTCCCTTCTTCATGCCGGAATTAGCGAACAGCCAGTGATCCGGTTGGGTGCAAATATAATCCGCCCCGCCCACGACAGGCCCCGTACTGCGAGCTCCAATAAGGTCGGCTTCATTAGGTGCTGTGCGAGGCAGTGTTTCCATAGAATGGAAAAGGTTGTCCCCAATTTTATCTCTTGGCCCAAACCGATCGACTCTCGAAATGATTCGATTTGGCCTGCCGTCGGAAGAAGGTTTGATCTCGAGTAGCCCACAACAGGTATTGCCTGAAAGAAACGCCACATTCAGACCGCCTCGAATAGCAGCTCGGACATTATTGAACATAGCCATGGAATAATATTCATCATGGCCCACTGAAATCAGCGTTCCGGCGCGCATCAAGTCTTGACCGTAGGCGTGTGTGTCGATGTTCGAGCAGTAACTAACGTCGTAGCCTCTGGATTCCATCCAGTAGGCAATCGGTAGTTCCCAACAAAACCATTCCCCTGAACCTGTGGTCAGCGGTGCGTCAAAGATTTGGCAATACTTGCCATACGGTCGGTCAAAGCTGACGTCGACGCCAGCGCCCCAGTACCAAACGGTTTCTTCATTGTCGTAAAGTGAGTATTGGCTTGGCCATCGGTTATAAGCGTTCCAGGTGGTGTCAGAGCACTGGAATAAGAAGTCTACTTTACGATCATCTTTGATGATGAACGTAATGTAACTTTGCATTCCGGTTTCGAGCGAAGTAAGTTTGCACAAATAGACCCCACTTATCCAATCTTCTTTAATGGTTAATTCGAGGCAGGGCTCCCATTGGCATTCCCGCAACCTGTTATTCCCAATAACAGGGTCATCCTGCGTTTTGCCATTAAAGGTTCCTAAATGAGCTATTTTGCGGCCGCCGGTTCCGTTGTAGTATCCGGAGCGATATAGATCGATCGTAAATTTAGAAGCCGGATTACAGGATACATGTAGTGAAATTGTTTCGCCTTTGGAGACACTGGTGTTGGAGGCATAGCCCTCAATTGAGGGGCAACGAAACTTTGTATTAGGATCGATCGCAGTTTTGGATAGCATCCATTCACGAGTTCCGGGATTAGTGTTTTCTTCATGAATTAAGTGAGAATGCCGGCTGGAGAAATGGCCCTCATCTGCAAACACTGTCAGAGGACCTGAGACCACGCCGGGCAGCAAGGCAGCCGTTCCAAATGAGGCCATTGCTTTAAGGACTTCACGTCGGTTGTTTGGATGGAATTTGGTCATTGAAAGGTGTTCTTTTATGAAAGATTAAACGGCGGACACTGTAAGGCGTTAAGTCTGATTGTAAAAGAATCAGGAGGTATTTCACGCATATGTTAAGATATATACAGAGTTAATTCCGAAGGGTAAGGGTTAGTATGCAACGACGCGAACTTCTAAAGATGGGGATGTATGGTTTTGGGGCCTTAAGTCTCTCTCAATTCATGCAGTCGCGTGCTTACAGCACCGATTTGGCAGCTCAACCCGGAATGGGATTGGCAACGGCGGATAATCGCGATGGCGACCGTACGGCAATTATTTTGGTTTGGCAACGTGGTGGATGCAGTCATCTTGATACCTGGGACCCAAAACCGGATGCTCCGTCTGAATTTCGCGGGCCTTATCAGCCTCTCGAAACTAATGTGCCTGGCATCCGACTTACTGAACTGTTGCCTCGCTTATCGAAATGCGCTGATAAATATAGTCTCCTTAGAAGTGTTGCTCATACCGGCGGCGGCCACCCGGCTGGTTCTTTACAAATTCTTGCTGGCGACCCCGCTGCAACAGACAAGACATTGCCTGTCTTGCCCGACTGGATGTCGGTTGCAAATTATCTCAGACACAATCCAAAACGCGAGATTCCTAATTATATTACTGTGAATCCAGTGGATCGGTACGATTCTTTTACGATCGCTGGAGCGACCTATCTAGGCCCTTCGTATGACCCTTTTCGCGTGGTTGGCGACCCTAGTCAACCGGATTTCAAGGTTCCTAATATTGGGATTGGAGATGAAGGACTAGCCAGTCGCTTTAAAAAACGACTCGATTTGAAGCGTGGGCTCGACCGAGTTAAAGCCGAGATAGATCAGGCTGGTGTCATGGAAGCAATGAATGACTTTGATCGTCAGGCACTGAATTTACTGACCAGCCCCAAGGCACAGGCGGCGTTCGATCTCTCGAAAGAAAAAAGCTCAGTCCGTGAACGCTACGGTAAGAATCAGTGGGGACAGCAGTTGTTGATGGCACGTCGGTTGGTCGAGGCAGGCGTGGAAATCGTGACAACGGAACTTGATGGCCCGTTGTGCGGGCGGGTTGCTAACTGGGATGATCATGCAGTGAATCATCATGTGTTTGATGCTTTGGATTTTAGGATGCCCACCTTTGATCAGGCAGTTTCCGCCTTGATTGAAGATATTTATGACCGGGGATTAGATCGTCGAGTGTTAGTTGTCGTGGCTGGCGAATTTGGCCGCACCCCACGTATTTCTCAGGTCGCAAGCAGCGGTGGTGGCGTTGCCAGTGGTGCCAAAGGAACGATCCAACCGGGACGCGACCATTGGCCAAGGGCCAATACCATGTTATTTTCCGGTGGCGGTATCCGAACGGGCCAAATTATTGGTGCCACTGACGCCCGAGGCGAAGATCCTGTTGAACGCCGCGTAGCCCCCGGCGATTTTCTGGCGACTTTGTATCATCACCTAGGATTGAAAGCGTCGGGGATTTCAGTGCCCGATCAGTCGGGACGGCCGATCCCCATCCTTCCTCGCGGTAAAGTGATTTCTGAATTAACTTAGTGGTTTGGGGCGTGGAACCGAATAAATTGCTGGTGGAGGCGTTATGCGAGTTGCCCTTGCTAAATATGGTCAGGAAACCAATTCGTTTAGTCTGACGAAAACCACACTGGATACCTTTAGGCAGTTCGGTCTATACGAAAGAGAAGCGGTTCTGCAGTTTGGAATGTCAGCAGGTCCGTTTGCGGGGCTCTCGAAAGCCTGTGCCGATCGTGGCGTGAACTGGACGCCCATTCCGTTGATTCGGGGATGGGCCGGCGCTAGTGGAATGATTACACAAGCAACGCATGCGTTCTTTATTGAAAGCATCTGTAGCGGACTTTCCGAAATCGACAACCTTGATGCTGTGTTTCTGGACTTACACGGGGCCGCTCAGGCGGAACACCTCGACGATTGCGAAGGGGACGTTATTGAAAAGTGTAGGCAATTGGTCGGCAAGGATGTGCCGATCATCGTTTCTTTGGATCATCATGCCAACGTGACTGAACGCATGTGTAGAGACGCTAATGCGATTGTGGCTCATCGGACGCAACCCCATGATCCGTTTGACACGGGTTATCGGGCAGGTCTTCTGCTGATTCGAGAATTGCTCGGAGAAGTTAGTGCGGTAATGGCCCTGCAAAAGGTCCCGATGATTACTCATCAGGAGCAGTTTCTGACGGCTCCCATCGGCCCGATGCGTGAATGGTTCGAAAAAGCAAGAGAGTTTGAGCAAGACCCACGAGTACTGTCTGTCAGTCCGTGTCCGATGCAACCGTGGCTGGATATTTCTGAGGCAGGGTGGTCGGTCATTGTCGTTACGGATGACGAGCAGGAGTTAGCTACCGGTGTCGCGCAGGAAATGGCCAGTTTTGCCTGGGATAATCGTCATCGCTTTATGCAGCAGCAGAGCGTCGCTCCTGATTTGGCAGTTCAGCTGGCAATCGAGTCTGACCAGTTCGTGGTCCTCTCCGACACAGGCGATTCTGTTTTTGGAGGAGCGCCTGGCGATAGCACGATTTTGCTCCAGAAGTTGTTGGACTTAGATTGCCCGCAGGACTGTTTAGTCCCGATGGTGGATCGTGAGGTTGTTGCTCAGGCTTACGAGATCGGTATCGGCAATCAGATGACAACCAGGATCGGTGGAAAACAGGATCATGTTTTTAGCCGGCCCATCAACGTCGAGTGCGAAGTGCTGGGACTTGGGGGGGGAGTTACGGAAGTTGAAGTGATTGGTAACCATTCGTATGACGCAGGCCGAACGGTCTTGTTACGGGTGAAGCATGTTTTGATTGCGGTCACCGAAACGGAAGGAATTGGTGGGAATCACCCTGTTTGCTATGAGCAGTTGGGGGTGGATGTGTCGCAGGCGAAGTTGGCAGTGTTGAAGACAGCCAGTAATTTCCAGTATTACTCGGGATATCAACCACAGATTGTACGTGCGGATACCGACGGAATGACGATGTCGGATCTGGTTCGATTGCCATGGACCAGACTGATGAGGCCCATTTTTCCTTTGGATCAGTTTTGATTCACCTTGGGGAAGGTTACGAGATCAATTCATTAACCACATGGCCGTGGACATCGGTTAGACTGACGTCGCGTCCCCCAAACCGGTAGGTTAAACGATCATGGTCTAGACCTAGTTGATGGAAGACAGTGGCGTGAATGTCCTGAATAAGAAGTGGGTTTTCTACGACGCTATTTCCAAATTCGTCGGTTGCACCGTAGACGGTCCCGCCCTTAAATCCGCCTCCAGCCAAGAAGATCGAATAACCATCAACATGATGGTCCCGACCAACCGTATTTGTGATTTGGGGAGTATGGGGTGTGCGTCCCATTTCACCCGCCCAGATGACAATGGTATCGTCTAGTAGACCTCGTTGTTTTAAATCTTTGATCAGCCCGGCGACAGCTTGGTCAGTGATGAGTGCATTTTCACCGTGGTGTTTGACTAGCTGGGCGTGTTGGTCCCAAGGTGAATTGTTGACGTGTGTCAGTGGGCAGGTGATCTCGATAAAACGGACGCCTTGCTCGACCAGGCGGCGAGCTCGTAAACATTGCATCGCATAATATTTCTGATGTTCATTACTACTGTTGGTTCCGTAGAGTGTATGGATATATGCCGGCTCATCACTTAGATCCGCCAGTCCGGGAATGGAAGTTTGCATCAGGAATGCTTTTTCATAGTTTTGTATGGCTGCATCAATGACTTCACTTTGGCTTGTTTGTTTACCAAATCTAAGATCTTGCTGTTTGAGGAGTGCCAACTTCTGTTGTTGAACGGCCCGAGAATCACTGGCGGTAATATTGTCAACCGGCGTCCCTTTGGCCCGCAACATCATGGCTGCATGATTAGCCGGCAGAAAGGAACTACCGAAATTCTCATATCCACCATTAGGAATCCAGTCATTGTTGAGCAGGACATAGCTAGGAAGATTGTCATTGTCCGACCCGAGTCCGTAGGATACCCAACTGCCCCAGCTTGGTGCCCGCCCCGTTTCCCGACCCGTATGCATGAGTAACGCTTGTTGGCCATGTAGAGGTTGTTTTCCCACGAGGGACCTCACGACGCAAAGGTCGTCGGCAATAGATGCGATGTGAGGAAGTAAGTCGCTGACAGGGAGCCCACTTTCTCCCCGTCGTCGAGATGTCCAGCGTTCCCCAAGCCAAACTCTGCTGGCAGCACTTTGAGATAGCACAGAGACATGTTCGGTTCCAATCGCTTTTCCTTCCTGTTTGGCTAACTCGGGCTTCGGGTCAAAAGTATCGACGTGACTGGGGCCACCATCCATGAAGCACAGGATGACGTGCTTCGCATTAGCAGCATAATGAGCCAGTGGTTTCGCATGACTCGCGCGAGCAGCTAGAGAGGAGAAGGCCATCATACCAAAGCCGATGGATGCATTCTTTAGGAGTTGCCTGCGGTTAATGGGATACATTTGATTGTTGTCTGAGTTATCGGAGATAGATGAATTCTTTGGTATTGAAGATGGTGTGAGCAATGTCCGCCCAAATCTGATGGTGGTTCATTATCTCCTCTTCGGGGACTTTGAGTAAATTGGAAAGTTTAAATAAGGTGGACTCCCATGCGGAAAGAACGGCAGGTGAGACGGGCCGACTGTATGCTCGTACTAACATGGCTTCAAGTCTGGCACGAGGCTCTGTATCTTTTCGTTTTAAGACTTCGTGTCCCCATTGCCTTGCAATTTCAACTGAAAAAGGATGGTTAAGTAGCGTTAGAGCCTGGGCGGGGGTGTTCGTGACATCTCGAGCCCCAGTTGGTATTTTAGGATCCGGCGAATTAAAAGTCGCTAGAAATTTCGCTGGTTCCATAATGGTGACCTTCGTGTAAATCATGCGACGGCGATTGGCGTCCACCGGGCCACTAAATAAACGTTTCATGTCATCTTCGGCTGTTCTGTATGGATCGTGAGGGGCGCCGTAGAGCTGTCGATTTAGTGTTCCGGCGCTGGCGAGCATCGCATCACCAATGGCTTCAGACTCCAGTCTTCTTGTCGGATAGTGATGTAGGTAGCGGTTGGAGGGGTCAGCCGCAAGTGCTTCGGAATGGACAGCCCCTGATTGGCGCCACGTCTCGGTCTGTAATAATTCTTTAATCAATGTCTTTGTGGACCAGCCGTTCGCGATGAACCTCAGCGTTAACCAATCTAAAAGTTCAGGGTGAGACGGTTGGCCTCCGAGTTTACCGAAGTTGCTTGGTGTGTCAACGATCCCCGTCCCAAACAACCACTGCCAGATTCGATTGACGTAAACCCGCGCTGTGAGTGGATTGTCCGCCGAAGAAACGAGCTCTGCTAGTTCTAAGCGACCACTTCGAGTTGAACGAAACGGAAGTGACTTGTTTTCATCTTCAGCAAACAAACGAAGGTAGCCGCGTGGCACAGGCTCGCCGAGGTCATAATAGCTACCACGGACGTTGAGACGGTAGTTTTGGCCGACATCATGGTCGGCCATGCTGTTGACGGTGCGAGGCGGTTGTATTTGTGCCTCGAGTGTCCAATAGTGATCTATCATTGGTTTTAGACGTTCATCGTTGCTGGATTTAGTGATCCAAGGGGTCTGTAACAGGTTGTTGAGAATTTGGATCTGATCGTCAGTTGCCGTACCGTCCCCCCATGCTTTGACCATGGAAATTAACCATCGCTGATAAAGCAAGGCAGCTTCAGACTTGCTACTTGGAGGGCCGGATTCGAGCAGGTCGATAAAGGCGGTAAGCCGTTTTTTGGGCGAGCCGGGCCCTTGCGCCATATAAACCTTACTAATGGAGAACCAACTATTTGGTGAAGTTTCCATCTCTTCGGTGAGTTTAGTCCCTAAGCCCCATCGAGGAGGGAAGTTTGGGTTGCTTGTTTTCGTAGCGAATTCGAAGAAGATCTTCCTGTCTTCGTCTTTATAAAGGTTTAGTGTTTTCCACGCATAACGATCATTGGCGTAGTATTGTTGTTTCTCACAAAGAAATGCGTTGTCAATGACGGTGCGTTGTGCGGACAGATCCCCACCAGCAGCCAATGCGTGTAGGAAGACTCCTGAAAAATTATTGGCTAAAGGACTGCGGAGCGCCCCGTTAAGCTTACTAGACAATCGTGATGTCGCGATGCCGGGCAAAAGTAACGATTTGACAAATTCCTCTCCCTTGTGCATTGTAAATTCGCCAGACGCGGGAATTATTTCGATGCCATGGCCATCGGTAAACCATCCCTCGACATTGCCCTTCCGAAAATCGGCTACCGGGATGTAATGGGCCTGGTTGTATTGCTCAGCTTCCTGATCGGTCGTTTGGTGTTGTTCCCTAAGAGAAACCCATTTTGCCGTAATTTCGGAATCGTCTAGTTTATGGACCTGGTTCCAGGGATGGTTGATGTCACCGATGGGAAGTTCCGAAGGCGGTTGAATCCGGTCCAGGGTTTCGGTGTTGATATTAGCCCTAAGATCGTCGGTCCAAACCTTAACTAAGGTATCTCGCAATCTATCTTTTGCAGCCGCCAGCTGTGTTTTGATATTCGCATTTCGACCTGGCAAATCAATGGTGCGGCTAATCCAACGGGAGGACATAAAGGTACCAGCGAGCGCGTAATATTCGGCTTGAGTGATGGGGTCGAGTTTGTGGTTATGGCATCTTGCACAGGAAATCGTCAGCGCTTGGAAAGTCTTGGAAAATGCATCGACCTTGTTGTCGATCATCTCCTGATGAATTCCCTCAAACTCCTGACTGTCGCCATGACGGTGTTCACCTAATTGGAAGAACATCGGACCTATATGGGATTCGACCAGCTGTAATTTCTTGTTGATACGAGGAGTGGGAAGCAAGTCGCCGGCAATCTGTTCGCGGACTAATTGGTCAAAGGGAACGTCGATATTGAAAGCGCGAATAAGGTAGTCTCGGTAACGCCATGCTCCTTTCGCTGGTACATCCCATTCGTAACCATAAGTGTCGGTGTAACGCACGACATCCATCCAGTGGCGTGCGAATCGCTCGCCAAAATGGGGGGATGATAAATAATAAGAGATCGCAGTTTCCCAAGCCTGAGGTGAAGTGTCCGTTGTGAAATCGTGTCTTTCGGTAGCGGTTGGAGGTAATCCGGTGAGGGTGTAGCTAAGCCGGCGGAGGAGGGTGGATTTGTCTGCCGATGGCGCCGGGCTTAAACCTTTCGCGCGAAGCGCTTCGAGCACAAAACGATCGACGGGAAGTGTTGACCATGTATTTTGTTTTAGCTCAGGGGGAGCGTGATTTTGTAAAGGCTGTAAGCTCCAAAGTGATTTTCGACTTTGGAAGGCGTCTTCCCAAATCTGTGCTGCAAGTTGTTCCGGGTTGGGGGGCATGTCGCGCGGGTCCGTTGCACCAGCCAGAATCCAGAGTTTAAAGTCGTTGATCACCGTGTCGGGAAGTTTTTCTTCCGGGGGCATTTCGAAAGAATCATGTTGCAAGGCGGAATACAAAAGACTTTCTTTAGGATTCCCGGGGATGACGGCCGGTCCATTATCGCCTCCTTTCCGCAGGGCTTCTCGTGAGTCAAGTGTTAAACCGCCTTTGATGTCTGCTGCGATCGTGCTATGACATTCATAACACTTGGCGACGAGGACAGGTCGAATTCGTTTCTCAAAGAATTCGATTTCGGAACTCGTATCTTCGCCAGTGAGAGAATGGCTTAAGACCACGTTCAGTAGTAGGGCAACGGCGGTTTTTCTCATGGGTTTTATTATAGGTGGTCATTGGGGCCTGTGCTTAGTTTTAAGCGTTCAGAGAAGAACTGGGTGTTCATTGGAACAAATGCGTTGCGATAGCCTAAAATAATGCATTAGGTTTGCTTTAAATAATTGGAATACTTGCATGCGTTTGTTTCTCTTGGTGCCATTGCTTTCACTGGTGTGTTTAAACCATGGTGTTTTGTTGGCATCTGAAAAAATTCAGTTGGAAGATGGAGACGTTGTTGCTTTTTTGGGCGGTACTAATATGGTTCGTAGTGTCCGGGGCGGGGCACTTGAATATTATCTCACGAACGCCTTCGTTGATTCCCAAACAGAGGTGCGGTTTAGGGATCTCTCGTGGGAGGCGGATACGGTTTATCGTCTCGGGACGGTTAAAGAACGTTGGCGTCCCGATGGTTTTGGTAATCGTTTGGAGCAATTTCGTCGCGTTGGCATGACGGTGGCCATGATGCAGTTTGGTCAAATGGAATCCATGGATGGATTGGATCGTTTGCAGGACTTTGAAGAGCATTATCGTACTTTGCTGAAGGAGGTTGCTCAACAGGCCCGTCGTATCGTATTGATCACGCCAATTCCGTTTGAAAAACCAAAGAGCCCATTGATTCCGGATGTCTCCCTACACAATGTGGCATTAGCGGAATATGTAAAAGTTTCAGAAAGGTTGGCGAAAGAATTTGACGCTATCTTTGTGGACTTGTTTTTCGATCGGGAGAAACAGAGAACCGGGAATGGTGTACATACTTTGGGCGGACATGAGATTATTACCGATAGAGAAATCGCTTTTAAGTTAGGAGTGATCTCAGGAGAAATTGAAAAGCCAGCCCTTTTTAATGCAGTGCAGGAGAAACAGCGTTTGTGGTATGACTACTGGAGGCCGGCAAATTGGAAGTTGCTTTATGGAGATGATTCGCGACGTGAGTTCACACGCGGGGGGGACACTTACATTCCATTTCGTGAGGAGTGGCAAAAACTGGTACCTTTGGTAGCCCGTGCTGAGGAACGGATTTTTGCGATCGCGCGTGGCGAAAAAGATCCCGGTAATAACCGACCAACTCCAGAGAAATTGTATGGTGATCCCAAGGCCGACATTCAGGCGGAACTCGAGTCATTCGTAGTCCCGGACGGGTTTGAAGTGAATCTTTTCGCTTCTGAGGAGCAAGGTCTTACTTCGCCGTTGAATCTGCGATGGGATCCGTCTGGAAGAATGTATGTGACAGTGACAACGACCTATCCTCATGTCTATCCGGGAGATATTCCAAATGACAAAGTGATCGTCCTTGAGGATCTTGATCAAGATGGACGGGCTGACAAGTCAACCGTGTTCGCCGAAGGATTAAATATTCCGACGGGGATTGAATGGGGAGACGGCGGTGTCTACATTGGCCAGAATACAGAGATGTTGTTTCTGCGTGATGAAGATGGCGATCTTCAAGCAGATTCTAAAAGAGTGCTTTTGGGGGGATTTGGTAATGGTGACTC
Organism: Rhodopirellula sp.; assembly: GCA_002698965.1. Classification (GTDB taxonomy): domain Bacteria; phylum Planctomycetota; class Planctomycetia; order Pirellulales; family Pirellulaceae; genus UBA721. Next base: position 39,432 of record PAAT01000102.1, read on the forward strand.
CCATCAGACGATCAATTCATTTGTTTGGAGTCCAGACGGAGAGTTATACTTTGGGCAGGGCGACGGTTGTGAGTCTCGTGTCGAAACCCCCTGGGGGAACAGTGAGTTGTATCAGGCCGGATTCTACCGGTTGCGACCCCGCAGGCAGCAGTTAGACCCGCTATTGGATGACTTCATGGGACCAGGGAATCCTTGGGGTGTGGCATTTGATCGGTGGGGGCAGATCTTTTGTGTAGACGGTGCCGGTGGAGTAACGTTTTTATCCCCGGGGCAAATTCCTGTACATCACCGGAGAAGATTAGGGCGTATTGGTGATCCTGGAGGTTACTGTGGTATTGGATTGCTAGATGGCCGTCACCTCCCAGCGGAATACCAAGGTCATTTCGTGGTGGGCGACTTTAAGCAGAATCGTATTAAAAGGTTCTCTCTGGAAGATCGGGGTTCCGGGTTTCAACTGAACTGGGAAGAGCCTTTACTGACATCGTCCCATCGAAACTTTCGCCCGGTCGATGTCAAGGTTGGGCCTGATGGGGCAGTGTATGTTGTGGATTGGTACAATCCCATTACGTGCCATCAGGACGATGCCTATCGACACCCGGATAGAGACAAAGCACATGGGCGAATCTGGAGGATTTCAACAAAGCGTAACATTACTTTTCCACCCGATCTATTAAAAGCGCGAGTGGACGAAGTTGTAGCAAGTCTCGCATCCCCCGAACATGTTACTCGTTATTTAGCTAAGCGGGCGTTAACCGTGCGGGAGGATGCGGAAGTCTCCTTGGCAATTCATCGATGGGTAAATTCGTTGGATCCGGCTCAGGTAGATTATTCCCACAATTTGTTTGAAGCGCTTAGCGCTTTGGCTACGCTGGAGATTGTTGACCGGGGACTACTGAGAAAAAATTTAGTCTCACCCGATTCAAATGCCCGCGCATTTGCTGCAAGAATGGTGGGCCGCTGGAGTGATCGATTAGATTCGCCGCTAACATTGCTGACACCTATGGTTTCCGATCCACATCCTCGTGTCAGGCTTGAGGCTGTCATTGCCTGTGCAGCCATTCCGTCGCCTCAGAGTATTGCCGTTGCAGCCAAAGTTGTGCATGACGAAAAGGATGGGTGGATCGATTACGCATTTCGGCAGGCAGTTCGGTATTTGTCTCCGGTTTGGCGACCAGCGTTTGAGAACGGGAATTTGCAATTTGAAAATGCGGCAGAGCTTGCTGCGGTCCTGTCAGAGTCAGGTGGGGGGGAGTTAGTCGATAGTCTTAAGAAATCCTTCGATAGTCCTTCTCTTGATTCCGAAACGAGACTGGAGGTTCTGACAAATATTCTGTCCGCTGGTGATCCCAAAGATATTTATAAGTTTGCATTGAACTCAAAGACATTTGAATTTGGCGATGAATATGATGTCAAACTACATGGAAAAGCATTGCAGATTGTAGCAGACAATGCCAAATACCGAGATGTCCGACCCGAAGGGGATTGGCAGCCGCGGTTAATTGAATTGGCAGATAGTCCATATGTAGGAGTCCGGGCCGGCGCTATCTTACTTGCAGGAGCCTGGGATGTGGATGCATGTAAATCCCAAATCTATTCGGCTGCAGAGGATGTCGGGGCGACTGATCAGGTAAGGATCGCAGCGTTTCAAGCTTTGGCGTTGTTGGAACAGGGGAAGGGGCGTGATGGGCTGCTGAAGTTGTTAGACGCTTCTTTGTCCATAGGCTTGCGAATGGAATTGATTGCGGCGCTAGCTGACTTGGATTCTGCCCGTGCGATGGAAGCAGGGGTGGAACTGTTGCAGGTTTCCGAAATGGACGATGAAAGTCGCCAACGCTTGCTTTCAACACTTTTGCAGCATCGCGGGGCGAACCAGCAACTTACGCTTGAAATTCAACAACGGGAACTAAACCGGAAACAGGCTGAGCAGTTGTTGGCAGCCCTGTTATCCACAGGCCGAGCAGAACAGCAATTACTGTCAGTTCTTGCTTCGAAGCTAGGGGTTAGTTCAAAACCACCGAAATTTAGCGAGCCATTGGTAAGATCTTTGAAACAACAAGCCATTACCGATGGGGACGCTAAACGCGGAGCAGTTGTTTTTAAGGCAGTGGCTTGTACGTCATGTCACCGTGTGAAGGGACAGGGAGGTTCCATCGGTCCAAACTTAACAGGTCTTGGTACGACTTTGTCCGGGGAACGAATTATTGAAGAGTTGATCTGGCCTAACCGGCAGGTGAAAGAAGGATTTACTTCTCTCCGAGTGATCACTCAGGACGGGAAAATATTGCAGGGTTATGAACGTAAGACGAAGCAGAGCGAGGCAGAGGGAGGAGTTGCTTTACTCGATCCGCTGACCCAAACATTGATGGTGCTAAATGCTGATGATATTGATACGGTGCAAAAGTCACCTAGTGTAATGCCAGAGGGACTAACAAATCTATTAACAGCGCAACAGCTGAGTGATTTGATTGCCTTTTTGATGAGACGAGACGCTGAATAACGGCTTACATAGGTTAGGTCTCTAAGACGAGTTTGTAGTTGCTTGTCAGGTAAGTATTCTTCGAATTTGATAAACTAAGGATTGTCGAAGCAACTATCTTTCTGCAAGGGAATTTACGAATGAAGATTCAGTCTGTATTTATCGCCATCGTGATGTTTGTATGCACCACGATTACTATTTTCGGACAAGATCAAGTAGTACCTGTACGAATGGGTTCAGGGAGCTTGCAATTTGAGACAGTTCCTGGATGGGGGTTGCGTCCGGATGGAAGTTCAGCCTTAGGGCCAACACATGGCGGCGTTGTTGTTGACAGTAAAAACAATGTCTATGTAAGTGCCAACAAAGGCGTGGTCGTTTTTTCGCCGGATGGAAAAGTGATTCAGGAATATCTGGGTGCGGATTATACCATGCTGCACGACATTGAAATTCGTAAAGAAGGTGATGCTGAATTCATCTATGGTGCTCGCAATACTGCTGGCGAAGGTGTGAAGTTCAATGCTCACTCCGGGGAAGTTGTTTTGCGGCTGGATCCAAAAGCTGCAGGTCTGGATTACGCTCGTTATAGCCCAACGGCTATTACTGTTGCTCCCAATGGTGATATTTATCTATCGGATGGTTATGCCAGCAACCATATCTTTGTTTATGACAAACAAGGTAAGTATAAGTTCCACTTCGGGGAAAAGGGTAACGAACTGAAGCAGTTTAACACTGCTCACGGAATGACGCTGGATACAAGGTATGACCCTCCCCGCCTTTTGGTGTGCGACCGAAACCACCAACCTAAAGGGCGTCTTCTACACTATTCGCTGGAGGGCGAATTCATGGAGGTTGTTATTACGGGCTTAGGGATGCCTACGTCCGCTGTCGTTCAGGGAGATTATGTGTCTGTGCCTGACCTGCATGGTCGGGTTGTCATCCTTAGTAAGACGAATACAATCTGCGCTGTGCTCGGTCATAATGACGATGCTGGCAAAGGGCGTGCTTACGGGATTCCACAAGCTCAGTGGCGTGAAGGTGTCTTCAGCGGTACTCATGGTTCCTATTTTGATAACGATGGAAACCTGTTTGTTCAAGATTGGAACGTTGATGGTCGCATTGTTAAATTGCGCCGCACTCAGTAGTGTTACCCTCGTGACCGTAGGTTATAAAGCTTTCCCTTGGCGTTTGCGGTAAAGTGTTGTTATTTGTCACGATCCCACTGGCGGCCGTGATCATCGTCTGCAATGACCTTCGTGGCAATCGCTTTGAGAGTTATGTCGAAACCGTGGTCGTACTCATATTTTCGCAGATCAACGTCATAGATAGTTGCTAACCAAATCAGTTGACCAAGTTCAATAAGAATCTTATCGGGGTGCCCCAGAGCATCCGTGAAGATTCCTGTTGTCCCCTTGTCCCTGCTTTTAGTTTGACCGTCGACAGCGCTTAGTTTTCCAGCGTGATATAGCTTTTTTAATTCCACGGCCCCCTGCCCATAATTGATACAGAAGAATTCGTTTTCAGGATAAGCTTCACGTAAACGATCGATGATTTTGTGAAAATCGGATGTCGCTTTTTTCATTTCCTGGGTAAAAGTATCGACTTTGTAACGTGCGGGGAATCGTCCCCACGGCATGGCCAAGCAAAAAGTCGTCTTAGGGTTATGTTGAATGGCATAATCTACCCAGAGTTTGAAGTGTTCAAACGTCCCTTTTCCCCTTCCGACGCCCGTCCACGTCATGCCGAATAGCTCGATTTTACCCGATTGGAGGGCTTTTTTAATGTCGCCGCTGTGGCGACTGTTCTCCCAAAAATATCCGGGGGTTCCCCGGTCCCCACCTTCAAAGAAAACCAACTGCTCATGGTCCTTGAATCCTGCGCGATGTGCGTGCGTTGTCATCCCGCGAGCCATGGGAACGAAGAAACTATGACCAATAAAGAGCGATTTGTATCCCTCGGTTGGCTCAGCTGCTGGTAGCAGGAGTGCTTGAAGGAGCAACAAAATCAACAAGGTGAACCGAGTAGGTCTGATGAATTGCATTTGGTATATTTAGGTAGATGTAGAGAGAAGCAGCTAAAACCTGATTTTAAACCCATCTTAAACCTTTGCCAGTCGTATTATGCACACTACTAAAAACTATGCTTTACTAACTTGTCTTATTTTGCTTCTTAGCAGCTCTGGTTTGTTGGCGGAGTCGCCGTTTTGGCCCGGTTGGCTGGGCCCTAATCGTGATGGATGGGTTAAGGATGTGATACCCCCTAAAGTTTGGCCTGAAAAGCTAACACAGGTCTGGAAGATTGAAGTTGGAACGGGGTATGGCACGCCACTGGTTCAAGGCGATCTTGTCTTCACACATACACGCCAGGGCGATCAGGAAGTAATGCAGTGCGTTGATCTAAAGACCGGGCAAACCAAATGGCGTCAGGCCTTTGATATGCCGTTCAAGATTGGCGGCGGCGGAGAGTACCACGGTAAAGGTCCTAAGTCTAATCCCATCCTTGCTGATGGAAGGATCTTTTCACTGAGTATTTCTGGAGTGTTGGCTGCCTGGGATGCAAAGTCAGGTAAACAGTTGTGGGTTCGAGACTACAGTGAACAATTCGAGAAGGGGCACCCTTACTGGGGGGCTTCGACCTCACCTATCGTTTCCGGAAGTCGCGTGATGGTGCATTTTGGTAACGATGAAGTGGGGGCGCTGGTAGCGATGGATGCGAAGAGCGGTCGTGAACTATGGAGAAGTGGGAAAGATGGTACGGCCTATGCGTCTCCATTACTCGCTGACTTTGGAGGCGTCCATCAGATTGTGCAGTGGAATCACGAAGCCCTTGTGGGTGTAGCGGTGAAAACCGGGGTCGAATTGTGGCGATTTCCGCTGCCTCACTTAACGCATAATCAAAACATGCCGACACCCGCGGTTCATGACGGTCATGTGATTGTCGGTGGTGAGAACCGGGGGATGTATAGCCTTCAGCCTGTAGTGAATGGGGGTAAGTGGTCCGTCAAAGAGAGGTGGTTTCAGCCCAAGGCTGCTTTGGATATGAGTTCGGCAATTGTCAGTGGGGATCGAATCTATGGTATGACACACTACAATGCGGGCCAGTTATTCTGTTTGGATACTAAAACAGGTGAATTTGTTTGGCAGGGGCCGCCGCGTAGCGCTAACAATGTGACATTTCTGGCAATGCCAGGGTATGTGGCCGCGCTTATTAATAATGGTCATCTCAAGATTCTTCGGAGTGGTACAGAGCAATACGATGAAGTTCGCTCCTACAAAGTTGCAGAGGATGCAACTTGGGCAGCGCCAGTATTTCTACAGGGAAAAATCCTGATCAAAGATGTAAACACTCTTACGTTGTGGACCTATTAGTGGTTGCGGGCAAAGATTGCGATTAGTGTCCGGAAACGTCGATGGCATAAATCGACTCGTCATCTCGTAATAAGAGAAGCCCCTCACTAAGCGAGGGAGCCTGTCTTGTTCCGCGTGTTACTTGTTGCCGACCAAGTTCCTGGTATTCATCTTTGTTGAGATTCGCAATAATCACATTGCCGTCCATCATACTTATGAACAGTTTTCCGTCAGCAGCAATGGCATTCCCTTTGCCAAATCGTGGCATCTTCCAGATCGCTTCCCCTGTTGTCGCATTGAGGCAATGAAGGTTTGTGATGGGGCCTGCACCACCAATATTGTCGAAACCGAAAAGGTAACCCTGACTAAGGATTGATGTTTGCCATTCATTGCGCATCACACTTGTACGACCTTGAGAAGCCCAAACTTCTTTAATGGTATAGTTGGTTTCGGTTTTGGTGATGTTAAGACGTACTGCACCATGATCTTCACCCGACGAAATGAAGAGGTCCCCATTGATTAGTTGGGGCGTCACAATATTACAGTCATAAGGTGTTATGTATTCGTATTTCCAGAGTGGTTCACCAAGGGGGGATAATCCCCGCAAGTGCGTCCCTGTGAAGACGACGAGTTGTTTTTCACCAGCTATTTCGAGAATCGCGGGACAGGAATAACCAATAGAGTCCGGGAAATAGGTTTGCCATTGTGGTTTTCCTTCGTCTACGCTGTAGGCTGCTATGACGACTCCGTTTTCATGTCCCGTCGTTATGATCACGACGTTGCCAAATACTAAAGGCGATGCTGCCATGCCGTAATCGGCAACCGCCCCGTTATGTTCTTTGATGGTGTCGCGTTTCCAATGGAGCTTGCCGGTTTTGAGATCCATTGCTGCGAGGATGCCCTGACCACTAAATGCAAATGCCTGAGTCGAAGTGAGTGCCGGGAATGCTCGTGGACCATTGCCCATAGCGTTATTGTATTCAGTCGCAATGGCGGTTTCCCATTGGGTTTCCCCTGTTTTAGCATCGAGGGCAAGTGTATATTGCTGGCCTTCTTTCTGTACAAGTGTGACTGCCAGTGAGTCTAAAACAGCAATCCCGGACATACCCACACCGCCGGGGACTTTCCACGCACTCTTCAGACCGTCAGCGGGCCATGTTTTTAGGAGGCCTTTTTCAGGGGAATGACCTGTACGCAAAGGCCCTAGGTGTTGAGGCCAGTCGGCAGCTGAGAGGGCCGTAACAGTCAGCAGGCAAAGGGTAAGGGCTCGAAATAGCATGGAATTATCAACTTCTTAAAGATGGTGGCATGAAATGGATGAGCGATTTAATTCTAGCGGATGAAATCAAGAAAAAGGAGAATTCTGTGGTGTAGAATATCAAGAATTAAATCCCGACGGAGTTCTCTTTGGAAGTGTTGTAGATGAAGTTTCATGCTGTGCTTAGTGTTTTAGGCGTCGTTTTGGTGAGTTGCTTAGGACCGCTTACGGGGGCCGCCTCTGAGTTAAAGGACGTTAATATTATCTATGTGCTTGCAGATGATCTGGGGTACGGAGATTTGGGCTGTTATGGCAGCAAATTAAACGATACGCCTCATATCGATGCGCTGGCCATTGATGGATTGCGAATGACCGATTTTCACGCTTCGGCTTGGTGTGCTCCAAGTCGTCGTGGCCTGATGACGGGCTGCCACCCCAACCGACCGTGGAATAACCACAAAGGACGTTGGGGGCGTCTGGCGGACGCAATTGTGATCCCCGAACTGCTGAAAACAGTTGGTTACAGGACAGCCCTTATTGGTAAATGGCATCTGGAAATGTCCGAGGGATTACACCCTTTAGACCAGGGATTTGATTACTGGTGTGGCACGCGGGGAAGCAATGATTGGGACGGACCCGCTCCGAACTATGAGTCGTTCCGCAGCGCATCGGAAGAATCCTGGAAGACGCCTCTTTATGTGAATCGGGAAAATCTTGGCCCCGTTGTTCCTCAGTCAGGATTTACAAAAAGGTATACCGAAGAGGTCGTAGATATCATCAAGTCAGACAATGAAAAGCCGTTTTTCGTTTATCTGGCTCATAATATGCCGCATGTGCCGGTCTTTGCGTCGAAGCAATTTCAGGGGGGCAGTCGGAATGGTGTTTATGGTGATGTATTGGCAGAGCTGGATTGGTCGATGGGGCAGATTGTTAAAGCACTGGAAGAAACAGGAAAACGAAAGAATACAATTGTCGTTTTTACAAGTGATAATGGCCCCTGGTCAATGTTTACGGAATTTAGTGGTGTTGCGACTCCTTTGCGAGGGCAAAAGTCGACGACCTGGGAAGGGGGCACCCGCGTGCCGTTTATTGTTTCCTGGCCAGGCAACCTAAAGCGTGGAAAACACGCTGGGCTGATGACTCACTATGATGTCTATGCAACACTAGCCTCCATCGTGGGGGTTAGTATTCCCGATGGCCATGCGATTGATTCAATGGATATGTCAGCGGTTTGGTTGAAGGGATCAGCAAGTACACGAACAAAGCATATCTATTATTTCCGGGAGGCCATGGCATACCGCAGTGGCGAATTTAAGATTCACATAAAGACAAGAGAACGTACAAGAGAACCTGAAACCGGTAAGCGGGAGCAGAGTCTTGGGCAGGATCCTCCGTTAATATTTAATTTAAATAAAGATGCAGGCGAGAAGAAAAATCTTCATGCTGAGTCACAGGACCTCGCGGAGCGATTGTTGAAAGAGTTTGATATGGCGAGGAAGAAAATTCAGAGCTGGGAGCCGTTTTAGGCTAAAAAAACGGGGCATAATCGAGGGTACATGATAATATTGATATGTAAGACACCTGTACTCTCCTCAATAAGATTTAGAAATAGGAACAAGACCTTGAAATATGCAATGATCACAGTATTGGCTGTCATGACAGCACTCGTTGGCTGTAGTTCGGATGATAGCGGAGAAACTGCCGTGCCGGCTGTTGAAGTCAATCTGGTCAATACACACTGCCCAATCATGGGGCACGAAGTAACCGACGATGGTGGCCGTACGGATTACGATGGCGGTACCGTTGGATTCTGCTGTCCGGGATGTGTTGAAAAGTTTAATGAATTGGACGACGTTGCGAAAGTTGATGCATTAGCCACTAAAGGCAAGGGTATCCTGGAAGACACCCATAGTCATGATCACGATGGTGAAACGCATGATCATGCAGAGGCAGAAGCGACGGACACGGTTACGGAAGAAAAGTAACTCTCGGACCTAAACATAATTAAAATGAAGACAGGCCTTTGTAACAGACAGAGGCCTGTCTTCGTTTAAGGGGGCGGTTGAGCTTAGTCCTTGTGCTCTATGCTAAGTGCTGAGAATTCTCGATTGATGGACTAGGAGAGCTCATGATACTCGTCAAACGCAGTTGGGTCTTGCAACGCTTCTCGGTTGGTGGGCTCCAGTCCCATCGCGATATCGCGTATGGCCAGTTCGACTTTCTTTCCGCTGCGAGTGTAGGGGATTTTGTCAACTTCAATGATTAATCCAGGAGCGTGTCGTGCCGACGCTTTTGTTTGTAAGGCGCTTCGAATTCGGGATTGGAGAACGTTGTCGAGGCTGAATCCTGATTTTAGTTTGACATACAAAACAACTCGGATGTCACCTCGCCAGGGTTGTCCAATCACGAGACTGTCAGCGACTTCGGGCAAGTCTTCCACGATTCGGTAGATCTCAGCAGTACCGATTCGAACACCGCCGGGTTTGAGGATGGCATCGCTGCGGCCATAAACGATCACTCCACCGCACACACCCTGACTGCCCGTCATTTCAATCAGGTCGCCATGAGCCCAGCGATCGCTTCGTTCATTGAAGTACGCCTTGCGATATTTCTCGCCATCGGTATCATTCCAAAACTTGACGGGCATACTTACAAAAGGCGATTTACATACTAATTCACCTTTTTGGCTACTGCCGGCTGCCAGTGGGTTGAACTGGCTATCGACAGCCTCTACGTGCATTCCCAATCCGAGACACTGAATTTCGCCCCGGTAAACCGGCAGCAGTGGATTGCCTAACATGAAACACGAGATGATATCCGTGCCCCCTGAAATGGAACTTAATTGCACGTCGGTCTTCACGGACTGGTAAACCCAGTCGAAATCTTCTGGCTGTAATGGGGCTCCGGTACTCATGATGACACGTAAGGAGTTCAATTGGTGGGTTTTCAAAGGAGTAAGCCGACGTCGGCAGGCTCCCAGGTACTTGGGGCTTGTGCCGAAATGAGTGATTCCTCGTTCGTCAATTAAATCCCATAAGCGGGTCATCGTTGGGGCTGCTGGGAATCCGTCAAATAACGTTACTTCGGCTCCGGTGTATAACGCTGCAATCAGCCAATTCCACATCATCCAGCCACAGGTGGTGATATAGGTGATGTTGTCACCTGACTGAACGTCCGTATGCAACATTAGCTCTTTGGTTTGTTGGAGAAGGGTTCCGCCGGCACCATGAACAATGCACTTCGGTTTTCCGGTGGTTCCCGAACTGTACATGATGTATAGCGGGTGATTAAATGGAAGACGCTCATAGGTTGGTTGGTATTTTTCACCCGCAGCCCAATCATTCCACAAACTCCAGTCGTCGCTAGCCTGGGAACCATTGGGGAGATCGACGAGTTCAATGACGACAATGGTGGTTAGGCTCGGGAGTTGAGCTGAAATTTCAGAAATTTTCTCGCGACAGTCGATTACTTTGCCATTATGAACAAATCCATTTACACAAAAGAGAAGCTTCGGTTCAATCTGCTCGAAACGCTCAACGACACTTTGTGTGCCGAAGTCCGGTGAACAACTGGACCAGATTGCACCGGAGGCTGACGTGGCCAATGCCGCAACCACCGTTTCTGGAATATTTGGCATAAAGGCGGCTATCCGGTCTCCTGATCGAATATCATGCTGCCTTAATTGCTGTTGAATCGTACCCACTTGAGATCTTAATTCATCAAAGGAGATGTTCTGATGGATCCTCGATTCTGAAATCCCTGCTAATGCTGTGGACTTCCCTGTATGACGTAAGAGGTTTTCGGCAAAGTTAAGACGCAAACCAGGGAAGAAAGTTGTCTCGCGTAGCCCGCTACCCTCGAGGATAGGAGTTGCGTCTCCGTCGAAAATGATCTCGCTGTAATGAAGCCAGTCGTGCCAGAAGTCGTCATAATGGTCGACCGACCAGCGGTACAGTGAGTCATAGTCACAAATATCGTGGGTAGAAAATCTCTCGCCGGCGTGCTTTAAATAGCGCGCCATTTCCGTATTGGACGAGGAAGGTGTCGGGTTCCATAAAAATTCGTTTTGCATAGGAATATTATAATGCTCCGTCGCCGAATCGTTCAGAGGCTGATTGTTCCTGCCTGAATGGATTGCAATTTGGTAGACTCAGATGTCGAGGAGGATTGGAATGAAATATTTAGTTACCGGTGGAGCAGGAAATATTGCCTGTCAGTTTAGCCAACGTCTTCCGCGTGATGCGGAAGTGCTTTTAACAGACATCGCGAAGGCCCCGTTTTCTACAATTGGAGATAATGCAACGTATCAGCGTTTGAATGTAACTCAACGTGCTGAAATAGACGAGATGGTGGGGCGTGAGCGGCCGGACGTTATTCTGCATTTTGCCTCGTTGCTTTCGGGGCAAAGCGAGGCAGATCGTAATACAGCCTGGGAGGTTAACATGCAAGGTGCCTTCAATACTTTCGAAGCGGCCTTGAAGTTTGGAGTTGATCGAGTTGTTTTTTTGAGCTCAATTGCCTCATTCGGAAGCCCGTTACCGGACCCGGTGCCTGAAGATTGTGAGCAATGGCCTCGCGGTTTTTATGGTTTTACAAAAGCAGCTGTCGAACGCTTGGGATTTTATTACAAAGAAACTCTGGGGCTTGATTTTCGCAGTATACGCCTTCCGATCGTGATTTCTCCGTATCCTTCGCCCGGAGCCGCGAGTTCGTATGCGTCCAACGTATTTATCGCTGCCGTGCGCGATGGTGGCTATACGCTTCAGGTCCGAGAGTCGGCAAATCCCGCGATTATCTATATAGAAGATTGTTTGAAGGCAATTGACTTGCTGACACACGCTTCGGCGGCAGGTTTGAGTCGGGCGTCCTACAATCTATTTAGTTGTGCTCCCACCGCCCGTGAGATTGTCACTGAGATCCAAAAAAGAGTTCCGGAAGTTGAAATTGACTTCGCGTTGGACGAGCAGGTTGCTGACTTAATTGACTCATGGCCAAGACAGATAGACGATCAGGCGGCGCGAAGCGATTGGAATTGGTGCCCTGAATTCGGGTTGCCGGAGATAGCGGATGAATTTCTCCTTCGCTTAACGCAAATGAAGGAAGGGGAAGTTCAATGAGCGTCTTTGAAAGATTCCGTCTCGACGGCAAGAAACTTATGATTACCGGGGGGAGTCGGGGACTCGGTCGGGAAATGGTATTGGCGATTGCTGAAGCCGGGGCCGACGTTATTGTGACTGGTCGTCGGAGTGATAGTCTCGAGGCTATTGCGAAGGAAGTTGGTGCTTATGGACGACAGTGTTGGACCTTACAGGCCGATATGAATGATCCCGGTATTTGCGAGTCTACGTGCCTTCAGGTCATTCAAGAGCACACATCGGTTGATGTGTTGATCAATAATGTTGGCGGGCGACGCGAAGATATTCCCACAGAAGACATGTCGCTGGAAAAGTGGCGGGAACTGATGGATCTTAATCTGACAAGTACATTTGTGTGTACTAGTCGTATTGGCAAAGCGATGATTGAGGCCGGTAGAGGTGGTCGTATTATCAATATTGGCTCCATCAACTCTCTGGTAGCCGGCAGAAATATTGCGGGGCGGCATTATGAAACGGCTAAAGGAGCTATTCTGCAATTTACTCGAAGTGTCGCTGCGGACTGGGCTCAACATGGAATTACGGTAAACGCCATATTACCCGGGGGGTTTATGACGGAGGCCAATCAGCGATGGGCGAGAGAGAAGCCGGATGTTATCTCGACGTTTCGAGATCAAATTCCTATGGGTGACCACGGTAATCCCGAGGATCTGGGGCCTTTGGCTCTCTATCTTGCTAGTGATGCTTCGCGTTATATGACCGGCGCAGGTTTGGTTATCGATGGTGGTTATACTTTATGGTAATGTCGTCGTTGGCGGTTTTCTTATTTTCCGCTTAGAATAAAATATTACGAAGTTTCAACTGGAACAGAATGTTATGCCTACTAGGCGAACGACACGCAGAGACTTTCTTACCGTGGGGGCATTGACCCCGTTGGGCGTCTCATTAAGTGGTTTATTACAACAGGAAACACTGGCTAATACAGGTCGTCGTCCTAAGAGTTGTATTCTGTTGTGGATGTTCGGTGGTCCAAGTCATATCGATATGTATGATTTGAAGCCTGATGCGCCCGCTGAGATTCGTGGAGAACTTAACCCAATTCAAACGAAAATCCCGGGTTTGGAACTCGGAGAATTGATGCCTAATTTGGCCAGTTCCGTAGATAAATTCAGCCTGATTCGGTCTATGTTTTCATATACGGCGTCGCATGGGAAAGGTGACCACCACTTGCTAAGTGGCCGTAAATATACGGATGGTTTTTATCCACCAAGTTTTGGGTCGGTTTTAGCTTGGCAAGCAGAAGCGCGCCGAAGAGCAAGCGTGCCAGCCTATGTTCAGGTTGGCCCTATGAAGAGCACTCTCTTCGGGGAGCAGGCGAAAGCCGGGGCTTTAGGAAGGAAATACGATCCGTTTCTGGTAGAAAGAGACCCTAATGCCAGTAGCTTTGGTGTCGATGCCTTTGCTGCAAACGACTCGATTGGTGTCGAGCGTTTGGCGGATAGACAGAGCTTGTTAAAGGCCGTGGATCAGTTTCAGGCTGACGTGGATCGTCAAATGCGATTTGCCAAAACTCATGATGCCTTTAATGAACAAGCCTTTGATTTGCTGACATCGAATCGAGCCAAACAGGCATTTGATATTACGCAGGAATCGGAGGCTGTTCGAGACAGGTACGGACGCAATCGTGTTGGGCAGGGTTTGCTCCTTGCCAGACGTCTCGTCGAATCTGGCGTTCGTTTCGTGACGGTCAAAGGGTATGTGCGTTACGGGTGGGATCATCACCCCGAAGTCTTTCCCCGACTAAAAATGGAAGTGCCTCCGTATGATCAGGGGTATGCTGCGTTACTTGAAGATTTGGCTGAACGGGGGATGCTGGAAGATACTCTGGTTATTACAGCCGGAGAATTTGGCCGGACTCCTCGGTTGAATACTGATTCGCGAGGACCTGGCCGAGATCACTGGGCCCAGGCATTCAGCTTGACGATGGGAGGCGGTGGTGTGAAAACGGGCGTTGTGCTTGGGGCAACGGACAAACATGCTGCGGAAATTACAGAACGACCGGTTTCTGTGGAAGACTATGCTGCCACCGTGTATCACGCGTTGGGGATGAATCCCCATAAGCTTTATCAGACTCTCGATGGTCGCCCCACCGAGGGACTTCCAGACGGGAATGTGATATCGGAGTTGTTGGCTTAGAAATCGGGCAAGGTTATTTGCGTTTTCGAGCCTCTTCTCGAATCTCTTCGATCTTCTTTTGCAGATGTGCGGGCCATACAAATTCGGGCGCCTTGTGGGGTTTATACGTCTTGAGATGTCCCTGTAAACGCGTCGGTGCCCGAGTGTATACCAACTTCGTGTCGCCAAAGACTTCTCGACAGAGTTTAGCGAGTCCGGGATCGTATTCAATCAATTCTTCGCGTGTATCTACAAAGTTGTGATCATGATCGGGAGGGCGATTGTTAGAAAACCATGACTGGACTCCTTCAGCCCAGTATTCGTAGTGGTTAACCGAGGCATACTTTGTCTTCCATAGTCCATTGGCTAAAGCGTCTTCATAAGATTGCTTGAGTCGTTTATCGAAGGTAGCATCCATATGGATTAAGCCCCTTAAGTGCATGTTGTGCGCGAATTCATGAATCAGAATACATTCGGCGTGATAGGGGTCGCCTTTGAAGGAAAGAACATTCTCTTCTCCAACGGAGCAGACAGGATCTTCTTCGGACCCCCCCAGACCCCGGGCGCGCGCATCCCAGTATAACTTAGGGGTGAAATGGGAGTGTTCCGGCACATCCGTTGTATATTCGTTGTGGGCCATGACAACACAGCGAGACTTGTTGGCAATCATGATTTTGCGAAGTTCAGGTCGGTGGGCGAGCATTAGGTCAATGAGGTAGGCCGCTTCTTTCAAGGCATAATTGTTGACTTTGTTTGAACCTAAAACCGGATAGCCGCTGGCACTTACATGCTTGGCATAGAAAGGCGAAAGATTTAGATAAGCTGGTGGTTTTGTGATCTGATATTTGTCTGTCTTTTTGACTTCTCCACCAAAGCTCAGATTTGCTAGTAGGAAGAAGGTCAGTATGAGGTGTTTAGTTCGATACATTGGTATTTGATGAAACAGTGTTTGGGAAGGTCTTATTTGGAAAGACGGCGAATTTGAAGGTCATTGAGAACGTCCGTATAGATTCTCAAATCCCTAATCTTGCCATTAAAGTAATCATGTTGTCCATAGCCGACATAGAGTGGCGTGCCGGTGCTCAAATCCCCAATTTCGTCGTTGAGCGAATTATGGTTGCTAGTGGCTATATGCTTTCCGTCAACGTATAACTTGATACCACCGCTTTGGGCACGAGTGACCGTCAGGTTATGCCAGCCAGCAGAAAGGGCTTTGTCGTAGGTGACGTTTTGCCCAACGCTAAGGCTGTGGACGTGGCCAGAAGGCAGGACGCCACAAAACAGCTTCCCGTCGTAAACCGCCATTGACCAGGCACGTCGATACTTAACATCGGGTGTTTTGTCGAGTTGGCCGGTATTGGTCCACTGGGAGTTCCCGTCGTAACGGTAGACATTAGCTAGAGGAAGCGTCCCGGCGTAAAAACTTCCGTTATATACGGAAAGCCCCATAACCTCCTTTTCTTCTCCAAGGCGGCCTCGATGGATCCATTGCTGAGGCCCGGCCAGTTCATAAACCGAGCCGGTCGGCCAGGTCGCAACCTGTGTTTTTCCCTGATACACGATCATGGCATATGCCTGGGTAGTTTCCGGGATTGGCCCGAGTTGCTTCCAGTTGGTACCGCCGAGATACTCAAAGAAGCCCCCGTCGTCGTAACTTAGTCCATAAAGTTTATTATTGTGAACTCCCAGATGCACAATTCGCTGGCCCGGACAGCCGCAATCAGTCCATCGCCCGGGGCCATCGAATCGATACATACCGCGATGTCGGGGCGTGTCTCGCCAGGCACCGGTAGAGCCCGTACCGGCATAGAGCTTTCCGTTATAGACTGCCAGACCGCTTACACTGCGAACATCGGCTACTTTACCCATGCTGGTCCATTTTTTACCACCTTCATACCGATAGACGACACCACCATGGTTTTGATTTGGTGAGAGTGGAAGCGATGAACCGCCTCCACTGTAAAGTTCAGAACCAGCATACAACTGGCCTGCATAGACAGCGAGTGTCGAAATACAGTTGGACGGATCCGGAGAGCCCGCATCCAACCACTTCTGTCCTCCGGCATATCGATAGACGTGCCCTCGTCCTCCTTCTTCAGGCTCCCAGGTGGATGCGTAGAGAGCGCCGTCGAATACCGTCAGAGACCGGACGTACATGTTATTGCCAGGTCGACCGCAGTCCTCCCATTGAGAAGTTTGGTGGCAGTCCGTAATTCCAAAATGGATGTTACGCCAGTTAGACTGGGCATTCGTTATGCCGGCGTAATTCATGATTGAAAAGTTTAGCCCCTGACGTGTTCTCGGAGAGAAACATGAGAGGATATCGCCAATCACGTCGGTTAATTCGTCAGCCGTGTGAATATCGACATTAATGCTGAAGTTACCTTGAAACAAAGCCGAGGGGTTAGCGATGGTAACTTTGCTATTATTACCATTAAAAACCGCCCCGTTAGTGCCAGTAAACTCAATATTTTCAATGCGTCCGTGCCGGTCATTCCCCGAGATGTCCCGGGCGTCCGCTGTGAGGGGCCAATGGCCAGCCGGGGTGAGTTGAGCGTGGCAGTCTACAAGGGCGCCAAATAGCAGTAGCGTGGTGATTAGTAAGGTGTATCGCATTGTAAAAACTTTGATTGAATTTGGATTAATTGCGGCCGATATTAGAACCACGTTTGCCGCCGGCGGGTGGACGCGCATCGGAGGTTCCATGGGGTGATGCCGTTGCAAGGTGGGGGGCGTGTTTTTCAAGCCACGCTTTGAGCGGGGTATCTTCCGGCCTCGGGTCATATACACTGTTTGCCGAGGTGGCGTCACCGAGAATTTGTCGTTGCACAGGAGAGAGTTGGTTGTAAAGGTGTGCAACGGTCATCTCATCTTTTGGACGCATCCAGCGATAACTATAGCCATACCAGATGACTTTGCGGGAGGAGCCGGCACGGTTTGGGCTGCGAGTATGCCAAACGCGTCGGTCAAGTATTACGGCATCCCCGGGATGGAGACAGAGTGGGATTGCCCCGTCAGGATTTGAGACACCGTCGTCCGGACATTCCAGGCTGTTGATGCGATGTGAGCCTGGAACCACGAGTGTGTTGCCATGCTCTGGTGCACTGACATCGGTCAGGTAATAGCCAATTTTGACAGATAGTCGTGGCCGGGGGTTGGACTCGATTTCGTCGTTAACACGCATGCTATCCTGATGCCACGCAACGTTCCAAGGTTGATCTTCCGTATTCTCACTGGGGGTAATATCCAAATGCGAGTGGTAGAGATAGATGTTCCAGCCGAGTATGCTCAGGAGTTTAGGGAAGACGCGTGGATTGTCAATTAACTCTACCATCGCTTCGTCTTCTTGGATGACGTCGGTGACTGAAAGAAGGCGGTTACCATGTTCTGGTCTCCGTTCACGTGAATCGACCCGATCAACCACTTCGATTAGACGGCGGTGTAAGTTTGACTCAATGGCGTTCTTTACGACTAAGTAACCCGCTTGCTCGAATGCTTCACGTTCGGCGGATGTCAAAAGGTGGCTCAGCGCGGATGCGTCCATGGTCTTTTCTCTGCTCAATGCGGAATGTAAGAACTCATGATATCAAATCAGTCCGCCGGCAATGGTACAATGTTCGTGGTGCCCCAACGTTTATCCGCTTATGAGGAATTTCAAGATGAGAGTTGTTTTGGCGTGGCTATGTTTAATTTGCGGCATAGTTAACGTCTCTGCACAGGAGCAAGGCGAGCGTCCCAATGTGTTGTTCCTCGCGGTGGATGACTTAAATGATTGGATCGGAGTTTTAGGCGGACACACGCAGGCGAAAACGCCTCATCTCGATCGACTGGCCAATAGCGGTGTTTTGTTTGATGCAGCTTATTGTGCTGCTCCGCTCTGTCACCCTTCTCGTACTGCAATCATGACCGGCCTGAGGAGTTCGACAACGGGAATCTATGGTAACAAGACCTGGTTTCGGGAGCATCCCGACTTTAGTGACGTGGTGACTTTGCCCCAGTATTTTCGCAAACATGGTTATAAGGCCTGGACCGGAGGGAAAATTTTCCATCAGCCGTTTGGGAAGTTTTCCGATCCGATTTCTTGGGATGGTCAATATTCCACAAAGATGGGCACTCAGGCTCCCCCGGTGATGCAACGCTATAAACACGGCATGAAAGATCGGTTTGAAAATAAAATTCTTGCCAGATTAATCGATTGGGGACCGATTGATATACCTAAAGAAGAGACCCATGACTGGAAGACTGCCGAAGGTGCGGCGACATTCCTTAGACAAGAACACGAAAAACCATTCTTTCTTGCCTGTGGCATCTATCGCCCACATTTGCCCTGGTACGCTCCAAAAGAATTCTTTGACATGCACCCGCTCGAAGAAATTGAAGAGCCTCCTTTTCTTGAGATGGATCTTGACGATATTCCTGGTCGCGGCAAAGTGATGGCAGGCGTCGAATTTGACATCATACGTAAAGCAGGGAAATGGAAGGAAGGCATCCAGGGCTATCTAGCCGCCACCTCCTTTGCAGACGCGTGCATTGGCCATGTCCTTGCCGCTCTTGAGAGCAGCAAATACAAGAATAATACGATGATTGTTTTGTGGGGTGATCACGGTTATCACATTGGTGACAAGCATCATTGGGCCAAATCCGCACTCTGGCAGCAGACTGCTAGAACACCACTCATCGTGAAGCTTCCCGAAGCCTTCGGTGGTCTGACAGGCCGAATTTGTAAACGGCCGGTAAGTCTGGTGGATTTATACCCCACTTTGGTTGACCTGTGTGGTCTTCCGGAACCTGATAGTCTTGATGGCCGAAGTTTTGCGAAATTGGTACACAAACCATCGTCATCGTGGCCGTTTCCGGCAGTGATTACACATTCACCACATTGGCACGGTGTGAATCATGCAGTGAGGTCCGATCGATACTACTATATTCGATATCGAGATGGCGGGGAGGAATTGTACGATATGCTCACTGATCCCAATCAGTGGAATAATCTCGCCGAAGAAAGCGGGTATGCGGACCAGATCGAAACGCTGAAAAAGTGGCTTCCCAAGACTAATGCGAAGCACTATCTGCAGCAGTAATCAGGAAATCGGTAGACTAATATTGTTTATCAAGTGGATGTTGGTAGACAGCGATAAAAAATCAGTTCAACAGTTGTAAACGTTCTCAATGAAGTATTTCCTTATATTCCTGACAGGTCTGTTCTCAGTTGCCAACGCTTCAGCAGATGAAAAGCCGGAATACACTGATTATTGCAAGCAACTTGAGCACGAAATCCAAGGGCGTAAGCATGGGTTTTTGGCCGGTAATGTCACGTATTACGTGGGTGGTTTTCATGCTAGTTGGAATTTGATTGAAGATGAAACCATTGGTTTAACACATCCTATTCATCATGATCTCCGCAGTAGAGGCGTGGGAAGGCTTGAAAGTCAGATTCCGGGTGCCGAAAACACAGGAGTTGGCAACGATTTTAGTGGATGGGAGTTCTATAAAGACACACGCGTTCTGTATGGAAGCGTTATGTTGAATGGGGAAGAGATCAAGACTCCAAAGCCCACGAGCATGCTTTGGCGACCGGATAAAATGATCTGTGTTTACGAATTAGATGGGGTGACCATCCGGGAAGAGAAATTTATTGCGGCTAATGATGCAGCCGTATCGGTGATTACCGCCTCCCGTCCGATTGAACTCAGGTTCGAAGGCCATAGTTTCTATCATCGTAATAGTGTTTCTTCCACTGCGACAATACAGGAACAGCCTGCGAATAATGTAATTGCTATTCTTGAAGGCGGCGAGGTAAAGTCCATTCCCGATCCGGATCGTTCGGAAAGGATTGGCCCCCACGTGTACACCGGAATGACGACCGTAGTGGCATCATCGCATGATTTTGCAGAATCGGTGACAACGCGTGTCGATGAACGAGGAGTGCAGCATTACAGCTTTACGGTGCCCTGTGATCAAAACGGAACGGCGGTCGGTTGGGCGATGCACGACGATCCTTTGAAGGCCGTCGCGAACGTGCGAAAGGCAGTAAAGGATCGTGCTCGTATGCTAAAGCAAAAGACGTTAGAAATGAATCGCCTGCTCAATGAAGAGGTTCCGTGGTTTCGTTGTCCAGATAAGAGGTTTGTTGAAACGTACTACTATTTGTGGGCGCTCTATCTGATGTACTACATCGATGTCGGCGAGGGGTGGGAACAGGAATCTCATACACAAACGGCCGTAAATAATTTTCTGGGTATGCATCGCTATGATGCAGCGTTTCAGATTAAGGTTGGAGCCTGGACGCGGGATAAGGCTAAATTTGCCTATGGGAATGTCCTTACATGGAAGCATCTGACTGAGAACCATCGTTTTAAGGAACTGGATAACGGAATTAGGATGTTGTCCGATAACAAAGGACGCTCATGGCATAGCGGCGCCTACGGGGGTGAAACTTCTGAACATGTAAAGGGTGCCTGGCAAATTTATGAACACACCGGTGACACGGAGTTTTTAAGAAAATGTTATGAAGGCCATTTTCGGACACTCTTCTGGAATCGCCTTACCGTGTTTGCCATGAATAGTTTCGAGGTGTATGAAATCCTGGAACAGATGGCAACCCTCACAGGAAATGACAAAGATGTGGGGCATTGGCGTGAAATGTATCGGAGGGAGCCTGCACATATCCGTCGAATGTTTGCCGACCGATGGGAAGTAAATGGAATTTCTAACTTCTTTGCCGGCCCCCGTGATGGAATGATGATGACCAACTCATTCTGGGCGATGAGATCGAAGTATTTCCCCAAAGAGTATGCTGAGAAGATGGTTCAAGCATGGGCTTTTAATAAAGAGGAAGGGTTCTATGGCGACTTTTTCCCGCTGGCAATGTCGAAACGGGCAATGCAGAAGTTTAAGACGCCGGTGGATCATTCCTTTGGTTATACTCCCGACACGGCGTATTTCACATTGGACGGTATGTTTCAACAGGGGCTTAGTAAGGAAGCGGCTGAACTGACTCTTAATCACATTCGAAATTATAATTGGAGCGATGAGTGGAATGTTCCTGTTGCTCCCGAAGCCTATCGACGTAATGGTGCGCTCTTCGGAGATCAGTATTCAAACTTTAATGCCGGGAAGATTCTTCTGTATTTAGAAGGGCTTGCAGGTATATCTTATTCAGTGCAAGAGAGAAGGATTGTTGTCTCGCCTGCTTTGCCGAAGGCTTGGGAATGGATGGAGGTTCGATTGCCTGTTGATGGACAGTGGATCAGAGTTAGGTATTCACCTGATGGAATCGAGAGCAAAGGCGTAAAGTCTAACTGGAAATTACTCACCTCCTCCTAGCCGAAACAGGTGGTCGTTTGGTCGGGGAATCGCCCCAAACGTCTTACGGAGTTTTTGCTCCTCGTTGTGCAGTGATTGCCTGATAGTGCTCGGGTGAACGGTTTTTTTCAAAGTTAAGCATTGCTTCTTTATATACACGTGTGTCGTCTAAATTACAGTCGTGAATAATCAACTCATCCCCCGTGGTCTTGCTCTGCGCTACGATTTCACCTGACGGTGCAATAATGGAAGTTAAGCCAATTTGGCTTACACCTTCTTCCATTCCGGCTTTACCCACCGCTACCACCCAGCAACCATTTTGGTACGCGCCGGCTTGCATGCACAACTGATGTTGGAAGTTTACCAGACGGTCCAGTTCCGGATGCTCGGGGATGTGGTCCGGGGTGTTGTAACCTAGTAATATCAGTTCTGCTCCGCCTAGTGCAAGAACGCGATACGTCTCAGACCATCGTCGGTCATTGCAAATACACATTCCGACCACACCACCGAATGCATTCCATGTTGGAAAACCTAAGTCGCCCGTTTCAAAATAACGCTTTTCCAGATTTTGAAACGGATTGTCGGGGCGGTGGTCCGCGTGTCCGGGTAGATGGATTTTTCGAAATCGTCCAATCACGTCTCCTTGCGCATCCACAAGAACACTGC
Organism: Rhodopirellula sp.; assembly: GCA_002698965.1. Taxonomy (GTDB): domain Bacteria; phylum Planctomycetota; class Planctomycetia; order Pirellulales; family Pirellulaceae; genus UBA721. The sequence goes on from PAAT01000102.1 coordinate 61,749, forward strand.
TGTTAAATCTCCGTTTCCGGCCGTTACGCACACAGCGTTCGGCATAACCAAGATGAACGCCGATTTGCAGACGTTGAGCTTCCTCGAATAAAGCTTGCGTTGTAACGCCCGGCACGGCGTCTTCATAATAAGTATCGAGCTCCGCTTCGTCTTCGATCCACCAGTGAGAGAAAAACGGTGTCAAAGCACATTCAGTGAAAACAATCAGGTCAGCACCAGCACTGGCAGCGTCCTGTAGCATGGAAATAAGTCGCTGCAATGTTTGTACACGCGTTTCGCTTCTGAGCACAGGTCCGCTTTGTGCTGCGGCGATTCGAATGATTCGCGCCATAATGAGCTCCAGTTTTTAAGAAGATAAAATAGTTGAATTTGTTAAGCTCTAGTTTTGATCATCCCGAAACGGAATCGTTAGGTATTCAAATCAATGAGAGAAATGCCAGAGATTAACCATTGTATTCCAAATCGTAATGCGTTTTGGTGTGCTAAGTGTTATGTACACTCGCAGTTTTATTGCGAAACGGAGAGTGATGGTACGGCAAGGTACTCGTGCCGTGAGTGTGATTTTGCTATGTTCCTTCCAGGACAGATTGTGCCATGGAAAAACGGGTTATTACTTGGGACCCTTTTATTGGGTTTATTTGGTCTATTTCGTTTGCCTCATGAAATGATGACCTATTGGCAATGGTCGCCTGCCTGCCTGGCCTTTGCAGGATTCTTTGGTTTGATAGGGGGGATGATGTGGTTTCATATGAGGAACTACTCCCAATGGGCAGCTAGCCAAAGGTTGAAGAGTAATAGTGAACTGGAGAAAGAGGCGAATGAATTTGCAGCCTCTCCATATTATGAAATGAGTGACGAATTTGATAAATGGGCAGCGCAGTTTTTGAGTGAAACGGAATTACTGCAATTGCATGAGCGTTTTGATTGCAGGAAAAGGAAAACAGTTTCTAAGCCGAGTGATGAGTTGGAGCTACCACCGCTCGAAGATTAAGGTGTCTAGAAAAAGCTTTAGCTGATGTAAAGGGATTGGTTATCGCCCAAATCCAAGCCCTTGCAGGAAAGCTTAGCCTTGAGTCCCCATTTGATTTCCTGTCTTTTGCGATGCTGATCAATGGAAGTGATACTGTTTCTAAAGCCCGTTGGGACAGATATTTGGAAAGGAAAAGACTTTTCTGTGCCCGGCACGAAGTTTAGGTCTTCCGAGATCTGTACGCTGTCGTTGAAAAGAATTTCCGAATGTCTGGTCTCTTTCAGTTTCCCTTCGGAGTCTCGTTCTTCGTCAAACCAAATTAACTCTGCCTGTAGGGTAACACATAAGTTGTGGGCATCGATTTCTTTTCGGGGTACGACTCTGACATGTCCCTTAATCTCATCCCCTCCGGAATAACTTGAGCCGGGAAGTTCAAGATAAACGCTTCCCTTTGCGTATTTAAGTGCAAATACAGCGATGATCCCAATGATAACGACCACGATTAAGCCTGTGATCAAAATGGATGACCAACCGGATTCGTTGACACTGACGATGAGGGGAGCTATTGGCATGGTGAAGTTAAGCTAAGTCCGAAATGAAGGCGGTGCTTTAAATTAGCTCCGCGATAGGTGTTCTTCCTTGGTCAACCAAATACTGGGGACGACCATGCAGATCGTCGATAGTAGCTGTGCGGGGATCGATACCAAGGTGGTGATAGAGCGTCGCAAAGACTTCCTGGAAGGCAACAGGGCGGTCGGCCGGTTCCGCAGCCTGACTGTCGGTAGCACCAATCACCTGCCCATGTTTCATTCCACCGCCAGCCATTAAAGCGCAGGCAACACGTGGCCAGTGATCGCGACCGACTTTGGCGCTAATCTTTGGTGTGCGTCCAAATTCACCCCAGACAAGGACTGCGGTATCTTTATCTAATCCGCGGTCATGCAGATCATCGATCAATGCGGTAATTGCCTTGTCGAAGATTGGGAAGTCCTCTTTCTCACGAGTAAAGATTCTGTTGTCGGCCCGGCCCTCCGCATTTAATCCACCATGCCAATCCCATTTGCTGTAGTTCACGGTGACTACCCGGGCACCAGCCTCGATTAGTCGTCGAGCAGCGAGAAAGCTTTGTGGTACGCGCGGAGCACCATTGTAATCGATCATGATGTTAGGATCGCCTTCGCCATATCGTTCTCTGACCTCATTGGATTCTCTGGATAGATCGAGGGCTTCGGCAAGTTTTGAACTGGTAAGAATCCCCATAGCCTGCTGTGTGAACGTGTCCAGCCCTTTCATTTGTTGAGCGGAGTCGGCTTCCCGGCGGAAGGTGTCCAGGCTTGTGAGTAATTGCTCTCGGTCTCCCAGACGGTCGGTTGTGATTCCCTTGAGTGTCATGTCGCGGCGAGTATCACCTAACGGTCGGAAACCAGTGAAGGGAGCTCCTAGGAATCCGGGGCCGGGCTCGTTGTAGGGACCATGAGTGCAGGTGTAACACAGGCTGACAAAACCAGGTGTCCCGGGATTGGCCTGTCCCTGAATTCTGTTGACGATGGAACCGAATTGGGGCCAACCTCCAGCAGGGACGGGAGCTGCATGGGTTCGGCCTGTATAACACTGAATTGCATCGTGACCGGCTTGCGCATCATTAAGTGATCGTATGACAGTGAACTTGTCCATTCGAGTCGACATCATTGGTAACAATTCGCAAACTTCAGCTCCGGGGACATTGGAGTGAATGGGCTTCCATGGGCCGGAAATTTCAGCAGGGGCATCAGGCTTCAGGTCGAACATGTCCTGATGCGGTGGACCACCAACCAGATAGATCATGATGACTGATTTTGGATTGCTCGATCGACCATTTAAAGAATCAGCCCGGACTAAGTCCGTCAGCGAAAGCGCCCCACCTAATGCACCTACTTTCAGGAAGTTGCGGCGGGATACACCACGACAGTCTTTGGAGCCTGAACCGTTTGTATTAAAAATGGTAAGCATTGGGAACTCTCTTGTATTTAGAATCACTACCTAAGTGTTTCATCGCCATGATTTACTCACTAACTATACTTAATGTTACCAACGCAATGCGACATACTGCAACTTCGATTTGTCGCTTGTTCGTACGGTAGCAGGGGATGTGACGATGTTGATCAGACATCCTCAGCTGTCTGAAAGTTCAATGAGACCTTGTGGATTGAGGGAAACGTGATAAAGAGTTTAGTTCTTAGGCCGATTCCACAGGCTTTGTTGGGGTATACAGCCATTTGTTGTTTGCTAGGAATACTGCCTTTGATATGCCAATCCGCGGATGAGCAAGAGCCGGCAAACAGGTCGCTTTCAATCGATTCAAAGTTGCGACAATCAATTCTGAAGGATTTACCGGCGATTCAAATATTTAAGACAACTCCCTCGTCGCGATTTCTTGTGGATTTAGATGTTGTTAGTCGAGGTCATCCATATATAGGGAGGAGAGCTGAACGACCACATACTGGTGGACACGTCTACTTTAATCCTCTGGATAAAAAACAAACGCGAGACGTTAGTGAGTATCCCCCGATCTATGCAGTGGCTGACGGGGTGATAACCAGAATCGATTACTCTTTCGAATTGCGGCCCATGTTTGAGCGCGCGTTGGGGAGGGACGTTGCTAACAGGCGGTATGGAATCGGCCTAACCTTCGCTAGGGAGCAGGAAAGGGGAGTCACGTTTCATTATAGTATTGAACCATTTGTGCGTCCCAAAGATCCAGATTTTTATGATCAGTTCATTTTAGTGAAGCTCGGACAAAAAGTGAGAAAGGGGGAAGTCATTGCGAGGATGTATCTGCCAGAGAATCAGGAATTAGCGAAGAAGAGCCATATCCATTTCAATTTAATTAGAGAAGGTGGGGGAGGATTTATTTCGCCCTCAATCTTTAATACTGCAACTGTCAGGGCATTTCACAAGCAGTGGAACCTGTTTCCTAATAATCCTGATGCTCCGATCCCTCCGTGCATGGGTTATAAGTTGGCTCCGGATGAAAACCCCTTTGAACGTACCGCGATAGACAGGTTGTAAACTTGCTAGAGGGAAACAACCTGAGAAATCATTAGATCTCAGGTGCAGGGTTGCATCCTGCCCGAATTACCTAAGTCGGATTCACCGAGGGGCTTAGGGGGCTCCGTATCATGTATACAGAGCGGAAATGGGGGGCAAACTGATTTTGACCCGTCGTGGAAATCCGTTTAAAATAGAATCTTAGATGCGGTTTAAAATTAGTAATACCACTAAGGAAAACTCAGTGAAGCAGCAAAATCGACGTCACTTTCTGAAGACTCAAGGAGCTACTTTGTTCCTGCCATTTATGCCCTCCATCGCTCGGGGATCCTCAGGGAAACTGGCGGAAGCGACTCCGAGCAAAAAATTAATGTTGATGTATATTCCAAACGGGATTGTACGTCGTGGGTTTTTTCCGGGAGAAGCGAGTGCCGAATTGCCGGGCTTCGTGGGTGGGTTTAACGCAGATAAAACCAAGCAAGATAAACGTGTCGATAATGTGCCTGGTGTATATCCCCTGGACTTTACGCCGACGATGCAACCTTTGCGGGAACATGCTAATGATATAACGATGATCACCGGATTGGAGCGGAGCTATAAAAATGGCCAGGACGTCCACGCTCAGGGGGCCTCCTGTTTTCTCACTAGTTTGTCACCGGCGCAGGCGGAAGAGCAGAATATCCGACATCCAAATGGTCGGAGTCTTGACCAGGTGATCGGAGATGCTGTCGGGCATCAATCGATTTACAACACACTGGAAGTCAGTTGTAATGGATTTCGCGCGCCCAAAGAGCCAATTGAGTTTGATAATATTTCGTGGTATGGCCCGGGGCGTATGGCCCCATCTATCCGTGAGCCTCAGAAATTATACGATCGGCTGTTCCTGAGGAATGGTTATCAGGAACATATTGATAACATTACGGACCTTGTTCTGGCAGATGCCCGTTCGCTTTCCAGGAAGCTGGCAGTTCGCGACCGACAAAAACTGGATGAGTTTATGTCGATGGTTCGGGATATTGAACTGCGAATCGAAAAGATGGAACAGTTGCTGGCAGGCGTGGATATAGAAATCCCTAAGACGGAAGTGTTGCCGCGTGGTGAGTATATTCGGCTGCAAGCGGATCTCGTTCTATTAGCATTTCAGATGGGAATTACCAATGTGTCCACGTTTATGATTGGACCGGAACGCTGGGATGCGACTCTGATGTATGAAGGCGTGTTTGATAATCCGGTTCAGCACCATAATATGACTCACAATCAAAAAGGTGAGGGCTATAAAGGGGTGATGAAAATAGACCTGTTTCATATGCAGCAATATGCTTACGTGATTAAACGGATGAAAGAGATTAAGGAATCGGATGGATCCACAATGCTGGATAACTCGATCGTTGCGTATGGTGCCGGTCTTGGTGACGGTTCAACACATCAATACTACGATCTTCCTATGGTGGTTGCCGGTCGTGCGCAAAAACAAATGAAACAGGGGCGTTTCCTCAAGGTAAATAGTGGAACGTTGAATTCTAATCTGTGGCTCAGTTTTGCTCAGATGATGGGGTTGGAAATTGATAGCTTCGCTGATAGCGACGGCGGTATTTCTGAGTTGTGGGTCTAGACTTCAGGCCATTGGGCAAAAACTGTTCAACCGATCGTAAAAAGGAATTAGGAATTGTGTTCCGCTATTTAATGTACTTCACATTGGCCGTTATGGCTGCCGGTAATCTTTCGTTCGATGTGATGGCGAACCCCGGTCGGGATGCGGTTTCGATTTTGCAGCAAAACTGTGTCGGTTGCCACGGAGGATTCGAAGTCAACGGAGATCTGGATTTAACATCCCTTCGTAATTCGCGACACTTACGGAAGGATCCCGAACTGCTTGTGCAACTGATGAACGCTGTTTCAGATAAGACCATGCCGCCTGAAGGTGAGTCTGTTCTGGAAGAATCCGTCCGCCAGGAATTGCTTCATAGCCTCGGGGAAGTGTTGCGCCAGGTGGAGTTTGAGTCGGCTGTCATGTCTGACGGGGTGGCGCGTCTGAATCGATTTCAATATAACAATACGATCAAAGATCTATTTGAGCTGAAAATTGACGTCTTCGCGCTGCCGGAGAAACTGATGACCCGTCACGAGCCTTATCTGACCGGCGGAAATGGAGTGATGCCGGAACGGGTGCGGGTTGAATCGTTGGCTCTGCGTCCCCAAGCGGGAATGACAAACGTAAAGTCGTTCCCCAAGGACTCCCGCGCAAGCCATGGATTTGATAATCAGGTGGATGTTCTGACAATGTCCCCTTTACTGTTGGATGCGTTTTTGCGTTTGGCGGTTTCTATCGTTGAGAGTCCTGACTTTACCGCCGAGAAAGTTGGAGTTTGGGATGAGTTGTTCTCTGAAAAATCAGAGAACACGACGTTGGAAGAAGAGATTCGTAAACGACTGGCGGTATTTTTGTATCGTGCGTTTAGGCGTCCGATAGAAGATGACACTCTGACGCGCTATACTAACTATGCGTTAAGCCATACTTCGCGCGGACTCGACTTAACGGAGTCGATGAAAAAAGCTGTCTCAGCCGTATTGTCTTCTCCGCGTTTCTTTTATCGCAGTCGTTCCGCGACTTCGGGAGAGCTGTCGTTTGAAATTGCTTCCAGCCTTTCTTACACACTCTGGGGTAGTTGTCCGGATGGGGAATTGCTCAAGGTGGCAGCGAATGGGGAATTGTCAGATCCGCAGGTGCTTCGCTCTACGATTCGGCGGATGCTAAAGGATCCAAAAGTAGAGCGTTTTATGGATAGTTTCCCAGTGCAGTGGATGCAGCTGGAAGCGTTGATGGCTGTGACGCCGGATCCAGGCGTTAATAGGTATTTTAGCCTCGATGCCCAATATCCGGCGACGGTCCAGATGGTACTGGAACCATTGTTACTGTTCGATGGAGTGTTTGTCGAGAATCGCTCTATCGACGAATTGATTTCTCCAGTCTTCAGTTACCATAGTCCATTTCTGAAAAGTTGGTATGGAGAGAAGCTTTCTCCGCCATCTGTCGATGAGCAGGCAATCAATCAGGAGAATGATCTTCGCTCCAAAGCAATTGCCAGCGAGCAAGCGATCGTGGATGACTATAACAAGCAATTGCAGGAAGTTGATACCGCGATAAAGAACCCCGTAATCTCAGGTTTGGTAGAGGCCGACCTGGTGGCCGGTCAATTGAAGTGGGAGGATTCGCAGGCGAAGCAAAGCAAAGGGGAGCTGGAACTGTCGCCTTGGTCTAAAATTGGTCCTTTCCGAGCGAACAGTCTGGATGATGCTCACAAGACAGCGTTTGTGGACGAGGCTGCAGTGGACCTCGAAAAACAGTATGGGGATTTGCGCTGGGAGAAAGCAGACGATCTTGTGGATGGTAAGATTCATGAGCTCCGGGAAGGCAACAGCGCTCATTATGTCTATAGAACAATCAGGACCGAAGCAGCCAGATCAGTTCAGATATCGCTGGGGTCTGACGATAGTTTTAAGTTGTGGCACAATGGTGTGCTTATCGGTCAGAAGAATATGGTTCGTGGAGTTGCTCCCGATCAGGACAAGTTTCGCCTTGAACTTGCTGCCGGTGAAAATGAAATTTTATTCAAGATTTCAAATGGTGTCGGCGGTTATGCCTTTTACTTCCAGGCGTCGGCGATTGCACTTCCGGATCCAGTGACTGCTGCATTGAAGATTGAAAGAGGTAACAGAGATGATAATCAGCGGAAGGTGCTTTCTGATTACTATCTGGCCATTGCTCCTGAGTTGCAGGAAGCACGTCGCATCCTGAATCTTAAAAAAGATGAGCTAATACGTGAACGTGAGGTTGTGCAGAATAAATTGAATAGTCTGCCAAAGCCTAAAAGCGTGGCAGCCCATCGAGACGACGCACAACGAGGGTTTGATAATCACGTCCGCAATCAACTTCGAGTTCGGGAGTTCGATCGTGTGGCAATTGAAGACCCTCGCTATGGTGGAATTATCACAAATGCGGCAATGTTAAGTATGACCTCCGGGCCGAAACGTACTCATCCAGTTGCACGCGGTGTGTGGATTACAGAAGTTATATTTAATGACCCACCTTCTCCGCCTCCCAATGATATCCCACCACTCAACGAAGAAGATGGCCCCAAAGATTTGACGATCCGCGAAAAGTTCGCTGCTCACCGGGAGAATCCATCCTGCGCAGGATGTCATTCGAAGTTGGATCCACTTGGATTTGCATTAGAGAATTATGACATTACCGGACGCTGGCGTGAGCGATATATGAACGGCAGGGAAGTGGATGTCACCGGCACGCTGATGCGTACGCATGTTTTTGCCGATGTGTTGGAATTCAAAGCGTCGCTGACATCTGAAAGTGATCGTTTTTCGCGGGCCTTCGTTTCCCATTTGCTGCGTTTTGCTGTGATGCGAGAGTTAACGCCTCAAGATGAAATAATTATCGATACGATCATGGATCGGACCCGTGAAGATCGTCATCTTATGCGAGCAGTGATCGAAGAAGTGTTGTACCAATCGGTGCAGTAATTTGGTGCTCTCAATAAGGCCCGGCTAGGTAGTTTCATCGATCGCAACGAAGCTACCAGCCGTTGCCATTTCTCTTGCATTTCTCTTGAGATGCCCCCAAATCATCGAATAAAAGTAAAAAACACCGTTCAAATCGGTTTTTTACCCTCGGACTACTTTTCTTGAGCGACATTTTACGGTAAAGTCTTGGTATTGAGACTCAGTATCAATAAGGTGAGCGGTATGCTTGTCATTTTTCATTTACTTGTAATTTTTTGGTTTGTGATCATCGCCTGTCTTTGCTTGTTGGCAAATGATTTGGGTGTACAGGGCAAATAAGACATTTCAATTTTTAGAGGAATTAAAAATATGAAATCAATTGGTGTTTTTTATGGTTCTTCGACAGGTAACACAGAGTTGGCTGCTGAGAAGATATGCGAGCAACTAGGGCAGTTTGTTTCCCATTCGGCGGATATCACGAAATCAGAACCGGAAGACTTGCTTGGTTACGACATTTTGTTGTTAGGTGTATCCACCTGGAATATCGGCGAGATGCAGGATGATTGGGATGAATTTATTCCACGCATGGAAGGGTTAGACCTAACTGGAAAACAGGTTGGTTTCTTTGGCATGGGTGATGCTATCGGCTACTCCTACAACTTCCTTGATGCGATGGGCATGCTTTGGGATGTAGTTAAAGGGCTTGGGACTCCGAAGTTAGTCGGAGTTTGGCCTAATGAAGAATATACCTTTGACGAATCTTTGGCTGTTTACGATGACGGGCATTTCGTTGGCGTGGGGCTTGATGAGGATAATGAACCTGATTTACATGACGAACGGATTAAGGGTTGGTTGATGAAAATTATGGTGGATTGCGAGTTAATTCCGGCATCTTAGATACCAGAAAGAAACACAAATTCGATGAAACAATCAGATTACATTCACGAACTCATTGAGCAGGGGCGGTTTACCGAGGCGAAACTTCTCTTATCGGCGGGAACTGTGAGGCCTGAAGCTATTTTCGAGCTCGCTTTCAATCTCGGTAATGGCTTCTATTCGTGTGAGCAGTTCCGTGATGCTAGGGAATCTTTCGCCTTGGCACGGAGATATGAAAACATAGGTCGTCTTGCAACGGTCAAGTTTGCTAATTGTCTATTGCAGACTGGGGACCGCGCAGATGCATTAAGTATTCTCTATGAGGTTAGCGATAATATCAGCGCATTGCCTCAGGAAGCTTTGGATATCTTTCTGCGAATTGTGGTTCACCTTAGGGAATATACGCTGTTAGCCAAAGCAGAACAGAAAGCACGGTTAAGGTTCCCTAACACCTCTTTTTATTGGTTTGCTGGTGGAGCTCTAGCTTTTAAGCATGAGCGTTATTTTCAGGCGATCACCTTCTTTGGGAGGGCCGTAGAATTGTCACCCGTAAAGGCATCCTATCGTCTTGCGTTGGCGCGTGCCTTTTTGAAGTTAAAGCGGGAGACTGAGGCGATAAGGGTGCTCGATGAGATTGATCTCAGTGAGATACCGTGCATTGCTGATATCATGTTAATGAAAATTGTATTTAGTGAAATTGGTTATTACGAAGGGATTGAGAATTGCTGTAGTGAATTGACTCGGCGATATTTTCAAAAGAATCAAACTTAAATAAATGTACGTAATACCTTTTACTCATCTGCTTCGAAGTCAACTTGGCATTCCTCTTCTGTGTTTTGGCCTTGGTTTCTTTTCATCGTCCGCGCTGCTTGCTGAAACTGGATGGTTTAGTTTTCAGAATGGTGGCTCGAACACGAATGCCAAAGCGATCGAAATTGATCAAACAGTTCAGTTCAACAAGCGATGGGAAGTTGAACTGGAAGGTTACGGGCAGTCGAGTCCTGTAGTTTGGGGTAAGACGATTTATACCACAACGGTGCTTGGTAAGAATAAGGAGAAGTGTATCGTTGCCGCACATGATTTGGCGAGCGGTAAACAAAGCTGGAGTTTGGATTTTAAGAATCCTGCACCTCGCGAAAGCACTGTTTACGTTAGTAAAGCAGCTCCGACACCGGTGGTTGATTCGGACGGGATTGTGGTACTGTTTGAAGGTGGCTTGTTAGTCTCCGTATCCCATGAAGGGAAGGTTGCTTGGCAGCGGGATCTACTCGGCGAATTCGGTGAGTTGTCATCCAATCATGGTCTGTCGTCATCGCTGGAACAAACACAAGAATCCGTTTTTGTCTGGGTTGAGAGAAAAGAGTCTCCCTACATCCTCAGTGTGGATAAAAAGTCCGGTAAAGATAACTGGAAGGCGTCAGGTGTGGGCAGCACCTCCTGGGCAACCCCTCGTTTGTTAAAAGTCGGCGAGTCTCAGCAATTGTTGTTGAGTGGAAGCGGGCACATTATGGGGTTGGATCCGTCGACGGGTAAGAAGCTCTGGGACTTTGAAGGTATTGATGGAAATACGGTTCCTACGCCAATGCCTCTGCGAGACGGCGAGTTTCTGATGGGGGCTACGACCGGTAGAGGTGAAGGCGGTGGTGGGAACCCGGCGGAATTCAATGGGGTTATCAAAGTCAGTTTAGAGGGCCAGCAATGGTCCGCAGATTACCTCTGGCATTGTGAGAAAGCGACGTCTTCTTTTGGTTCACCCGTGGAAATGAACGGCTTAGCTTATTTTGTGAATCGTGCCGGTGTTTTGTTTGCGGTGGATGCTTCCAAAGGAGAGGAAGTGTACTCCCAGCGACTCGCTTCAAGCATGTGGGCCACGCCAGTTAAATTAGGAAATGCTTTAATTCTTCCCTGTAAGAACGGAACCCTTCAGGTAATCGCTCAAGGTAGTGAATTCAGTTCGCTCGGGGAAATCAAACTATGGGAGGACGGTGCCACCGAAGGACAACGAGGGTCCTTCGGTGGGCCTGTTCTCTATGCGGTTATTCTGATCGGAGATCAGATAATTGCACGGCGTGGGGATCGCCTAATCAATATTCAAATCAAATAACCGGTATGCTTTTTACAGAATAACTGTTGAGCATTGTTTGGAGCAAAAAGATGAAAAGAATACTAACGATCATATTATTACTGGTCTCATTCCAGACGCTCGACGCCCAGGACGTCGTAAATATTTACTCAGCACGTCATTATGACACCGACGACAAACTGTACGAACAGTTTGAGAAAAAGACGGGGATCAAAGTTCAGATTATCGAAGGGAGTTCCGACGCCTTGTTGGAGCGGCTTGCGCGGGAGGGTAAACGAAGTCCTGCCGATGTATTTATCACCGTGGATGCAGCGCGTTTGCATAAAGCGGTCGAACAAGGTGTTTTTCAAGCGGTCAAATCTGATACGTTGGACAGGAATATTCCTGAGAACCTACGTCACCCTAACGGGTTGTGGTTCGGGCTTACCAAGCGGGCTAGGATAATATTTGTTTCACGGGAACGAGTCAAGGAAGGTGAAATTAATTCCTATGAGGATTTAGCCAAGCCGGAATTGAAGGGTAAGGTTTTGATTCGCAGTTCGACAAATGTCTATAACCAATCTCTGGTTGGTTCCATTATTGAGAAACACGGAGAGGCGGACGCCGAGAAATGGTGTCGAGCGATTGTGGCGAATATGGCACGTCCTCCGCAGGGAGGTGATCGCGATCAGATTAAGGCAGTAGCTGCCGGGGAAGGTGATATCGCAGTGGCTAATTCCTATTACTTCGCCAGAATGCTGAAAGGTACGGACGAAGAACGGGAAGCAGCTAGTAAGGTTAGAGCAGTTTTCCCAAATCAAGATGGCCGCGGCGCCCATGTTAATATTTCCGGCGCCGGAGTTGTTTCCACTGCTCCCAATAAGGAAAATGCGGTAAAACTGCTAGAGTTTCTGGTTAGCAAGGAGGCGCAGGATATCTTCGCAGCCGGTAACAACGAATATCCGGTCGTGGAGGGTACGCCCACAGTGCAGGTCTTAAAGGATCTGGGTAAGTTTAAGGCAGATGTGTTAAACCCTGCAGTTATTGGTGAGAATACTCCCAAGGCAATTCGCATGATGGATCGTGTGGGCTGGCGATAAGAACAGCGGGAAAGCCTTGATTTCCCCGAGGGAATAACGGACATGCGACGTTATAGAACTCCCGAGATTCTCGGATGGACGGTTTTTAATACGGTCATTGTTATCTCCCTCCTTCTGCCGCTTGGCGATGTATTGCTAAGTGTGTTGAGGGATTCGGAAGGAGTCTGGGATCACCTCGCGGAAACCGTTTTATTCCGTTATATACGCAATACAGCGATCCTTGCGATGGGTGTTGTAACCGCGACCGTTCTGATCGGTGTGACATCGGCCTGGATTGTGACTCATTATGAGTTTCCCGGTAGGTCGATAGTACAGTGGGCTCTGATCCTACCGCTTGCTATTCCGTCCTATTTGCTGGCTTACGCGGTGACGGACTTCTTGCAGTATTCGGGCCCCGTACAGACAATGCTTCGTAATGCGTTTCAGTGGGAACGTGGAGAATATTGGTTTCCGGCAGCACGGAGTCTCCCTGGCGCCATCTGTATTCTGTCCGCAGGACTTTATCCTTATGTGTATCTGGCATGTCGTACTGCCTTGCTTCAGTTAGACAATACGATGATTCAATCAAGTCGGACACTTGGTGCCGGCATGGTGAAAACATTTTTTAGAGTCGCATTTCCGTTAGTTAGCCCGGCCGTCTTAGCCGGAGCGATGTTGGTGCTGATGGAAACGTTAGCAGAATTCGGGGCTGTCGATTATTGCGCCGTAGATACGTTTGCTACGGGAGTATATCGCACGTGGCTATCTCATGGTTCACTGGTGGGCGCGGGCCAACTCTCGGCTTGCCTGGTATTTGTTATTGTTTCACTGATGCTTGTTCAGAGGTTAATTATCGGAAATAGGAGTGTCGCGACAAATAACGGATCCTTGGCCGAAGTACCGCGAAGAAAATTGGGTGTGTCTGGGAAGATAGTAGCGAGCCTTATTGTTTGGTTCCCAGTCCTGACGGGCTTTATTTTGCCGGTCTCTATTTTTGTGGACATGACATTGGAAAATGGTGATCAAAGAGCCTTCGAGTTGCTTGGGGAATTAGGACTCAACAGTATTCAGGTTTCTATGTTAGTGGCGATTGCTTGCACGACGCTGTCATTTGTGCTTTTTTCCTCACAAAGGCGATGTCCCGAAACTCTCAACCGAATCATCGTCAGTGGCAGTGGACTCGGGTACGCGATTCCGGGGACCGTAATTGCGATTGGCTGTTTGTCCCCGTTGTTTCTAATGGAGGAGATGATTGCAGATTGGTGTTTGAAAGTGGTTGGTCGGGACATCGGGTTCTGGGTTACCGGCACCATCGCCGGGCTCGTGTTTGGATACGTTTGTCGTTTTATGGCTGTATCCAACGGTATGGTTCGCTCAGGCTATGAACGCATTTCATTAACACTCGATGATGCCTCATTCGTATTAGGAAGCGGTTCGCTGAAGACGCTATCGGGCGTGCATTTGCCGTTGTTGTCTTCCAGTATTCTTATCGCATTTTTGATGGTCTTTGTTGATTCGATGAAGGAATTGCCAATTACATTGGTGTTGCGTCCTTTCAACTTTGACACCTTAGCGGTTCGTGTATATCAACTGGCTTCCGATGAACGTTTGGATGAGGCTGCCGCATCTGCATTGGCCATTATTGTTGTAGGTCTGATCCCCGTCATTGTTTTGTCAAAATATGTGTTTTCGAAAAATCTAAATGCGAGTCCAGGATGATTGAAATGAATACAGGACTCGAAATTAATTCAGTAAGCCATTTCTACGGTCAATACCCATCGTTGGATCAGGTTTCGTTGCAGGTGGACGCCGGGAGTGTGCATTGTTTACTAGGTGCCTCGGGAAGCGGGAAGTCAACGCTGTTGCGAATTATCGCCGGGCTTGAAAGACCTATGACCGGGGAAATCAAAGTCAATGGAGTTACCCTTTACGACGAAAAAACTAATACGATGCCGGAAAAACGTCCCGTTGGGCTGGTGTTTCAGCAATATGCGTTATTTCCACACCTTAATGTAGCGGCAAATATTGGATATGGGATTCGTCATTTCAAACGCGAACAACGGTCGGAAATGGTTGAAAAATATCTGCAGTTGATCGAGTTGCCGGACAGTGGGGACGCCATGCCGCACGAATTAAGTGGTGGGGAGCAACAACGGGTTGCACTGGCACGTGCACTATGCTGTGAGCCACAGGTGATGCTGCTTGACGAGCCATTTTCCAACCTCGATTCGAGGTTGAGAGCTGATTTAAGGAAGCTGACATTGCGACTTCTGAAAGAGGCAGGCGTCGCTACCTTATTAGTAACGCATGACCCGCAGGAAGCGTTTGCTGTGTCTGAATCAATGACCATTCTCGAAAGCGGCAAAGTGATACGAGCTGGAAAGGTGAGGGATTTATACTATCAACCAAATTCGTTGCAGGTTGCTAATATCTTTGGGCCGATTAATAGTTTTAGCTCGCATCGCCTGAATGCCGGATTGCCGCCGCTGGTCGGTGAAATCACAGAACTTGCCGGCGAAACGGAGGATGGAACGCTGCTTCTGCGTCCTGAATTTATTCACTTGCGAATTCCTAATGGTGATTCAAATGCGATCGTTAGAGAAAGCGTGAATGAAGGGAGCACGACGCTATTATTGATAGAATTAGATACTCAATTGACCTTGTTCGCGCGGATCTTAAATCCGGCATCCTTTGCGATCGGTGATCGGGTTTACGCCAGTTTCGACGGCTAGCGTTGGCTCATTCAAAATTCATGTCAGACCAATACACGCAGTGGGAGTCATCGGGTTGCGGGATTCAAGACATCCGGATTAACAATATTCCTGGCAGGTGGGGAGGCTCCAGATAACACGGCAATCAGGTTCTCTATTCCACCGAAACTAACGTCCCGGCTGGATTCCTTTGAAAAGGCTGCGGTATGAGGGGTGATTACAACGTTTGGAAGGTTGAGCAGAGCGTGATCCGGAGGATGGGAATGGCCCGCGTGAACATCCACTACCTGAAAGGTATCCAGGCCAGCCGCTGCTAAATGACCTTCCCGCAATACATTTGCTAAAGCGTTCTCATCGACGATGCCACCCCGAGCCGTATTAATTAAAATGCAGCCGGGCTTCATGGTGAGCAGTCTGGAGCGGTTAAATAGGTGGTGTGTGGTACTGTTGAGCGGTAGGTGTAGTGAGACGATGTCGCAATGATGAAGCAACTCGTCGAGCGATACCATGTCTATCTTGAGTTGGCTTGCAAGTGAGTCTTGCTTCGAAAGGTCGTTTCTGGTTGCCAGTATTTTCATCCCAAACCCATTTGCACGGCGAGCCATGGCCTTAGCTGAACCACCAAATCCAACAAGGCCAAGTTTTAGCTCGGACATTCTACGTAGGGGCCGGCAGATGTCTCGGGCTCTATGATAATGTCCCTTCAAAAACAAAGGACGTTGCTGGAATAGCTTGCGAGTGCACGCAAGCAGCAGGGCGAAAGCATGGTCTGCCTGCTCCTCGACGCAGAAATCCGGGACATTGGAAACAAGGATGCCACGACGTGTGGCGGCTTCGATGTCAATTTTGTCAGTACCGGCTCCCAGACGGGAAATGACCTGGCAACGTTTCATGTTATTAATGAGTAATGCCGGAATTGGCTGTGCAACAACAAGAAGGGCCGCCGCATCTTGAACCAACGACAAGGCATCTTCAATCGTTTCGCATTCCACTTCCAGTGGGGTTAGGTTGTACTCCCGATACTTCTGACGCTCGAACCCTGACGGCGGGAAAGACTTGCAATTAAAACGTACGATTTTGAAATCACTAAAATCCATGATGGGGACGTTCTGCGCGGGGATAAGAGGGGCTTACATCTTCTCGTGATTTTAATGTCTATGGTCTGAGCTGACATGAGTTGTTGAGGATGTTATGCCAAATAGCCCCAACGATAGGAGGGGTAGGTTTTTATTGTAGAGGTTTGGTGACAGGGAAGCTAATCGGCATAGGTCACCTGACTAGGGGCACGCCATGCGGCGTGCTGAAGAGTTTTTCAAATAGACAGGGCTTAACTTGGTAAACTATTAGTTATTGATGGCGTCGCTATCAATGGTAGAGGTTTGTGAAGCAATTGCGTAGCGAGAGCGGAAACCGAATAAGTTCCGACGGAAAGAAACTTCAGTAGGTAGAGCGGGAGTATTTTATGCCAAAGATTTCATTTGCTAACTATCCACTGGCGACAGTCGCTTGTTTTGATGCGACCTCCGGAGAATTACCGCGACGTTTTCTTGATGTCCAACGAAATAATCAGTTCCTGAAAAAACTAGCGGAGAACAATGTGGCAGCGGTGTTAATCGGTGCTTCGACTGGTCAGGGACATGTTCGCACACCGGAAGAACTCGATCAATGGTTTCTATCCACGAAAGAGGTCGAATTGGGTAATACGATTAAAATTGCCCTGCTGCGTCCCGAAGATGGTTCCGATTGGCATCATCGACATGTGGCAACATTAGTCGACGCCGATTTTGATATCGCGTTTGTACGCCCTGGAACGGAGCTAAATTCCACAGCAAATTCTCAGGAGATCAGTTTGAATATGCAGTCGGCATGTCAGGCTGTGGTAGACGCAGATCTGGCATTGGGGGTTTACTCTATCCCTGATGTAAGCGGGGTCGCACTGGGGACCGATTCAGTTGCAGATATTCAGCAGCGTTTTGGCCAGCACCTGGTGGCGGTGAAGGTTACTGAGGCCGATTATCAAAGCAGTACGAAGCAGTTTCTGGAGGATCAGCGTTTACAGGATCTTAGAATCGTTCAGGGTTGGGATCCTTTTTTAGCGAATGCCTTGCAGGACGATCCGAGACGGTGTGGTGTGACATCCGGCCCAATGTCATTTGCCGTCTTTCAATATCTGCATATTCTGGAGGCAGCTCGGGATAATGACTGGCACGAAGTTCAGCACGCACAGTTGGCTGTCACGACATTATTTCAGTCGATGCAGGATGATCCAGCGAAGTTCGCGGACCTCCAGCGGGCAAAATATATTATGGGACTTGGGCATCCTTTGCTGGATACCATTTCTCAACAACAGATTGAACGAGTCTTTTCGGCACTGGAGCATGTACCAAGACGGGCTGACAGAAAGCGTCTTAGTGAAAGTCTAAATCTCATGCAGGATGGTCCCTATCGGGAGAGATTACTTGAGGTGGGAGGTTCTCAGTAGGCTTTTGAGTGTAAAAAAAGAGGTCAAAACCGTTGCATCGGTTTTGACCTCGTGCCAAACCCTACTCCTCAACGTGAATTAAGTAAGGGCTCAACAGTCCCTAGCCTACTTAACGTGGTAGATATTGGTAACCGCTTAAATCAATAGAAAATGCGATCCAAACGCTTTTTTCAAACGTGCATAGGGGCAGATCGTTCATAGTGGTATAATACGCATTAATAACCCGCCATTTGTAAACTATCAGGTCTGCCATTGAATACTTCGACCGTCAAGATTCGTCCACGGTTAGTCGCTCTAATCGCTCTTCTGGCCGCTTTACCAGTGCATGGTCAGGATAGTAGTGACGTTCTATCGCTGCAGCAAGCACGGGAGGCTGGTCGGAAAGATTCCCGGTTTCTTAGGCCTGATGGAACGGCGCCCGCTGATCCAAAGAAAATACCAAAAGCAAATCTGGGAGACTATAAGAAGAGTCTTTATCCGATACTCCAGAAAAGCTGTTTGGGGTGTCATGGGCCAGACCGAACCGAGGGGCGCTTGAGAGTTGATCAGTTAGACCCGAATCTATTAACAGGCCAGCATGTTAATCAATGGAAAGAAATTTATAACGCCTTAGGGAATTCAGAAATGCCTCCGGCGGATGAAACGGAATATAGGTTGGCCGACCAGGACCGCGGCTTATTAGTCGAGTGGGTTGGTGCGGAACTGGAAAAGGCTTACCACGTTAGAAAAGGTGGGCAGGACTACTCGGCATTTAGACGCATGACGCGATATGAATACAACTATGCGTTACAGGATTTGCTGGGAATTCCATTCGATGTGGTGGAGCGTCTGCCCCCGGAGTCCATGTCGGATGATGGCTTTTTAAATCGCTCTGAGTTGTTGCAGATGTCAGCAATGCAATTTGAAACCAGTCGTGAGATTGGCCTTAGAACGCTGCAGCGTGTAACAGTCCATGGCGATCCGCCTAAACCGGTCGTTTATAAATTTGCGTTTCAGGGCGAAATGACGCGCCTGACATCCGCTGCCAATGCCAAAGTCTTCAACGTTAGAGATGATAATTACAAGCAAGCACGAAATACGCCCCACTTTCTTAACCATACGTCGGGACAGGCGATTCACTATAGCGGCGGGAATTTTAAGCCGGATCCTAAAGCCATAGTTGGTGAGGTCCACTCAGATTCGCCGATTGCAATTTCGTTGCCGCCGGGGCGAGAGTTGAAATTTAATCTTGATCGATTTCTTCCGGATGAAGGTGTCATGCGTGTTCGGATTCGTGCTGCTCGTTCCAACATGAATCCCCAGCATTTTGCAAACCTGCGTCTGATCTTTAGCGCTCATACGAGTAATAATGCAAATTTCTCGCAAGTTATCAGTCAGCGAGACTTACCAGTGACGGCACCGATGGAGGCTCCCGAATATATTGATTTCCTGATCCCTCTTGGTGATATCCAACGTAATCCATTTCGGAAGCTCGAGACCACGTTTCCGCGGCGAGACGAATTCCTGCACATTCAAAATATCTCTAATGGAAATCGCGGTCCGGAGCCTTTAGGCGTCCTGATTGATCATATTGAAGTTAGCGCGCCGTTCTACGCTTCGTGGCCCCCCCAGTCGCACAGGGAAATATTTTTTGACAGTGCGAATAAAGGGGATGAGATAGGCTATGCAGCCGAAGTGTTGAAAGTGTTTATGGCGCGAGCTTGGCGGCGAACCGTTACTGAATCTGAAGTTGCAAAGTTTGTGGAGTTGTTCAAAGAGTTTCGGAGTGATTTTGAAACGTTCGAAGAAACCATGCAGGAAGTCTTGGCGACGGTGATTGCATCACCCGACTTCTTATATCTTACGCAAACCATGAATGGTGGCCGTGAGGGGAAAGAGCGAATTAGCGATATGGAGTTTGCAACCCGTCTCTCCTTCTTCCTCTGGGCTAGTATCCCTGATGTCGAATTGTTGGGAGCGGCGTATCAGGGTGACTTGAGGAAGCCGGAAGTGCTGAAGTCGCAGATTGCCCGGATGCTGAATGATCCGCGAGCCAATCGTTTTGCGGAGCATTTTGTTGGGCAATGGCTTGGGCTGGATGGGCTCGATAGTACAACACACGTTCGGGATGCCGTGCTTTTGGCTGCCATGCAACAAGAGCCAGTTGCCTTCTTTAAGGAAGTACTTGTCGGTAATGAGAGCGTGATGGATTTCATTCACTCCGATTATGTGGTGGTGAATGAACGACTGGCGGGCCATTATCGAGTGGGAGAAGTTTACGGGCCGCACTTTCGAAGGGTTTCGGTCGCGGAAACAGTGAATCGAGGAGGCATGTTGACTCAGGCAGGGATGCTGGCGATGAATTCGGATGGGACGGATTCGCATCCATTAAAGCGTGGAATCTGGATGTTGGAACGTGTCTTGCATGACCCACCACCGCCCCCTCCTCCCAATGTTCCCGAAGTGGACCTTACAGATCCTCGCATCCTGCAGATGACGCTTAAAGAGCGAATTGAAGATCATCGAAATAAGCCTGCCTGTAAGTCATGTCACTCAAAGATCGATCCGTGGGGAATCGCATTTGAAAATTATGACGCGTTGGGAGCGTTCCGAACACAGCTTAAAAATGGTCCAGTCGATGCCAATGCTGAACTCTTTAATAAGCAACCACTTCATGGTATGACCGGTTTGAAACGCTATTTACTTTTAGAAAGACAGGATCAATTCGCACGTGCTATCGTTGAAAAAATGACCACATATGCGATTGGCCGATCATTATCATTTAGTGATAATGCCGATATAAATAAAATTGTTGTACAATTCCGTAGACAGGAAGATCGTTTGGGCGATCTGATTCAGATTATCGCCCAAAGTGAAATCTTTAACTCCAGATAGTCCCATAGGGAAAAGGTATGTCTGACAAAAATAATAAACCATCTCGTAGACAGTTCCTCCAAGGCACGGGGATCGCGCTATCGCTTCCCTGGTTGGAAACCTTTGCTTCTGCTGATAAGGCATCCGAAGAGACTCCACGTCGATTCTTGAGTGTTTATCACCCTGATGGGGTAGGATTGCCACTTCGAAATGACCCGGCATGGAAGGATTGGAGTTGGTTTCCTCGAGGGGGAGAGCGAAACTTTGAACTGACCAAAGTTTTGGATGTTCTCGAGCCTCTTCGCAATGATATTACGATCTATTCTGGCTTGTCGCACCCAGCCGTACGTCAGGTGCACGGTCACTCAAATGCGGATCAATACCTGACGGGTGCTGCAACTGGGGGCCATGGAGCGTATCAAAATTCAATCTCGCTTGATCAGGTTTATGCCAATCATATTGGCGAAAAGACGCGTCATGCTTCACTCGTGATGTCAACCAACGGAGGAGTAGGAGGACCTCGTGGAGCACAGACACAGTCTTTCAATGCGGAAGGTCGTCCTATTCCCGCGATGAACCGTCCAAAGCAAATTTTCGACATGTTGTTTGTTGCAAGTGGTGAAAAGGCTGCCGCTAAACTTGCCAGGAGCAAGAGTTCGCTGGACCTGCTTATTGAGCATACACGCTCGCTTGGGCGCCGGCTTTCGGCAAAAGATCAGCAGACGATGCAGGAATATCTGGATGCTGTTCGTGATACGGAGGTCAAATTGGCTAAGGCACAACGCTGGATTGATACGCCAGTTCCAACGGTAGATACAAGTAACCTGAATCTCGACGCGGATCCTAAAGAAGCGAGGATGTATTTTCAGACTATGTACGAGTTGATTTATCTTTCGTATCTCAGTGATTCGACTCGCGCTGTTACATTCCAGTTGGGAAGGGAGAATGGTGAAGGGCCTCATGATCTGCTGTCAAAGGCCGTTGGTCTCGGCGGGGCCCATGGGTTGACTCACGCCGTGAAACGTCCAGATGGCTGGAAGAACCTTGGGACTTATAACCGTTACCAGGCCATGGAGTTCGGTAGATTTGTACAGAAGTTGAAAGATACCAAGGAACCGAATGGAGATGGTACGATGCTTGATAACACCTTCGCGATGCACGGTTCTGCATCCAGTAGCTTCCATCTTTCGCGTAACTACCCCATTATTTCCGCCGGTGGTAAGAATATTGGCTTTGATAATGGTCGCTATTTGAAGTTTGGTAGTGGTAACGAGGATAATCAGGCCGGAGCAGGAATCGATACAGATGCGGGCTGGCGAGGTAAGTTGGAAGCGGAAGAATTACCGCTAGCAAAACTGTTTGTCACAGTACTCCAACGTCTCGGTGTCGAAACGGATGCATTTGCCGGCTACAGCGGGACGCTTGAAAGAGTGTAATTGTTCAAGGCATGGGTGGTCTAGATGTAAGTCGTCGTAGTTTCGTTCAAGCCGGTGTGCTTGGAGCAGGTGGTCTTGGTTTAAGTGAAGTGCTGCGGCTGAAGGCTCAGGCAGGCAATGCTCGGTCCGGGCAAAATACTTCGGTGATTTTGTTTTGGCTCAGTGGCGGGCCCGGGCATATGGAGACCTGGGATCCTAAACCTGATGCACCTGCTGAAGTCCGCGGCCCGTTTGGTGCCATTTCCACCGCGGTGCCGGGTATCCAGTTCGGCGAATTGATGCCGAATCTCGCGAATCGGATGGACAGGTTGACAGTGCTGCGGAGTGTCAATCATGGATCAGGGGATCATACAAAGTCAAACCACTGGATGTTGACGGGCTTTGAAGGGCCCGCTTTTAATGCCCCCGATTTTCGGGAACAACGCCGCCCGTCGATGGGGTCTGCTGTGGCGGCACTGGAGGGAGCAAATCACCCCGGAATGCCAGCGTATGTCGGAGTGCCTCATCTTCGAGGGGGTACTGATAACTTCTTCCATTATTCTGCTTACTTGGGCGGTGGATACAATCCGTTCGTTGTCAATTCCGATCCTGCCTCGGAAAACTTTTCGGTGAGGAATCTTTCTTTACCAGTCGGACTAACAGGGGCTCGTCTGGAAGATCGGCTGGGTCTGTTACAATCCATGGATAAGTTAAAACGGTCGCATAATACGAAGATGAATGATCTGGACCAGCATCATCAGAAGGCTTTCGACCTTTTAACCAGCCGCCGCGTACGAGAAGCGTTTGATGTGGGGGCCGAGGAAACTGTGACACGGGAAGCCTACGGCATGCATACGTTTGGACAGTCGGCACTGGTGGCCCGCCGCCTGGTGGAACGTGGAGTTACCTTTGTTACGGTGAACTGTGTACCATGGGATCACCATGGATCCTCCAATAGGTATCAGACGGAAGAAGGGTCTAATTTACTGATCCCTCCTTTAGATGTCGCGATTTCTGGGTTGATTGATGATCTGGAGCAACGAGGTTTATATGAGGATACGATGGTGATTGCGATGGGAGAGTTTGGTCGAACACCGCGCATGAACAAATACGCCGGGCGGGACCATTGGGGCCGTACCTTTAGCGTACTTGTCGGTTGTGGTGGTATGAACATGGGGCAGGTTGTTGGCCGTTCCAATCCACATGGTGCCCATGTTGTCAATCGGCCGATTTCGCCAGAAGATGTTGCAGCGACGGTTTATCATCATCTTGGTATCGACGGTGAAAATACAACGTTTGATGATTTATTGGGGCGTCCGATCCCTTTGATTTCCGAGGGGAAGCCAATCCAGGAGTTAGTTGGTTAACCTTTGCCCGTAATGGTTATGGTAACCACTTTGGTTTAGCCGGGACTTTGGCTTTGCTATCGACGGGCCCGCCTAACGCCATGGTGTTACCCCCGATTTCGGTCAACTGTCGGCGGGCTTCGTCAAGCAACTCGGCAACTCTCTTTGGATTCTGCTGACTAAGATTAGTGTGCTCAGCGGGATCGTTTTTGAGGTTAATCAACACTGGTCCCTGTTGAGAGTCAGGTAGTTCTTCGATTTCATCAAAATAGAGTTTCCAGTTACCAGATCGGATTGCCTGCGGCGTGCCCCATCCATGCCAAAACAATAAAGTTGACCTCGCGGGTCGCCCTGCGCCGCGTCTGCAAAGTGAAGGCATGATGTTGACTCCATTGATCTTGGCAATTGTATCCTTCACCATCCGGCTGTTTAATTGACACGCAGCTGTGAGGCTGGGTAGAAGATCTATTGCACTGATAAGGTGGTTGTTCGTCTGCCGGGCAGGAATCCGTCCGGGCCAACGAATGATACACGGTACACGATTACCTCCTTCCAACGTACTCCACTTTAACCCACGATATGGCGTGGATTGCGCCCACTGTTTTTGACCAGGTTCAACACCATTGTCGGAAAGAAAAACGACAATGGTATTATCCTCGATCTTTAATCGATGGAGTGCCTTCAGAAGATCTCCGATACGACTGTCGAGCTCTTCGACAACATCGCCATAGGCCCCCAGCTTCGTTTTTCCTTTCCAGTCGGGGTGGGCTTCGGCCGGGAAATGGGGCGCGCTAAAGGGTAAATAGAGAAAGAACGGTTTGCCATGATTTGATTCAACAAATCGTATGGCTTCATCTGTAAAAAGCTCGGTGAGGTGCCGGTTGTCAAAAGGATCCGCGATAAGTTCATTACCGCGCCAGAGTTGTTTGGTTTGGTTATTACTTTTGTTGATGAAGTAGGTGGTATTGAAACCGTGTACGGCAGGCGAATGTGCTGTCGAATCGCCCAAATGCCATTTGCCAATCAAAGCAGTTTCGTATCCGGCCTGTTTGAAGATTTCGGCAATAGTGGTTGTTGCAGGCGCGAGTCCGTTTTGTGGTTTTATTCCATAGCCTACGACACCACCTTGCCAGCCGCATCTAACCGGATACAAGCCTGTTAAGAGAGCCATTCTTGAGGGAGTACAGATAGTGGAGCCTGAATAGAAGCTTGTTAGCCGTACACCCTCGGCTGCTAGTTGGTCCAGGACGGGGGTTTTGATCGTCACGCTTCCGTAGCACGATAGATCGTTATAGCCAAGGTCGTCGGCCATGATAAGGATAACGTTTGGTGAGGCCTTTGCTGCCATGCTGTTCGACGCCAACAGAAAAACCATTAAAAAAATGAGCGGGGCTTTCAAGCGTGGTGTTCCTTCATGTGAATCACAAATGTTGTAGTTGTTCTGTGGGCAATAGCTTCGGCCTGATGAGTATCTCGTTGGCGATGGCTAAAACGGCGTGACCTCTTTGGCTTAAGCGATGGTAGCGTAGATGAAGAAAGTGTTTAAAGCTTTGGATAACTAAATTTCACACTCTCCAACGTTCACAGGCAAATCCAGGTTATTAGGATAATGATCACTATTCAAATTGGCTGTCATGCCACCGTTTTCGAGAACCGTTTATGAATCCCGTGATAACAATGCCAAAAATAATACAGCCGGCAACCGTTAGGATCCCATTGGTTGAGAGTAGGTCGCCTTTGAGTCCTTGTTGGATTGACACAATACCACTCAGGGTCGCCACGGGGAAAAAGAAGGCTACAAATAGGTTCAGTCTATGAGCAGATCTTGCAAGGGCCTTGCTTTCACGTGCCTGTATTTCGGAGTTTCTCGCCACCGCAATTTCCAAGCCGTTCTTGCAACTTGCGTAAAGCAACTCGCTGGTTCGCAACAGTTTATAAGCCAGATCGCGAATGTTAATCAACTCGTGGGCCTCGGAAAACTTAACACGTGCTTCTTGTAGCACCTGATGCATATGCCTGATGGATCTTAGCAGCGGCGTAAGTGTTTCAAGAACTTCGTAGAAATCCTCTACAGAGTCAGTTCGGGGTTCCAGGTTATCGAGCCTGTCAAGGTACTGCTCGTACTCAGCAAGATGATCTTCCAGGGAAAGCGGCTTTTCATCCGTTATCTGGTAGAACCATCGTCCCTGACTGTCTCTCCAAAAACACCGTGCTCCCCGGTTGTGTTGGTAAGGCTTTGGAGGTGCATGAAGCACTAAAAGGAGATGGCCTGCTCCTTCCAGCATCCGCTGGTGGCCGGCATGCTCGCCCAATCGAAGACTGATTTCCGCAGGTAGGTCCCACCCTTCAGCTAAACGTGTATGGTTTGAAGTTTGCATTCTTTTGATAAGCTCAGGTCGTTGTTGCTCAAGGATCTATATTAATATAACGTGTTCTTTAAATCCTCAGCTTTTAGGAATTGTTGTGTTAACTGACGAAAGCGATATAAGAAAATGAACTTTGGTGTTCGCCATGTCACATCACAACGGATCGTTTGTCCGGAGAGCGGTTTTGATGCGCCCGGTACAATCTCCATGTCTGAGGGACGTATTAAATCCCTTGACGAGCATGCGCTATCGGTTGGTTCCACATCAGGCAGCGACTTGGTTTTACCAGGGTTGATAGATCTACATTGTCACCTTGGATCCGCACATAGTGTTTTTGGAGTCGATCCATCAGGAGTACTAAGATCGGGGATAACGCTCGCGGGGTCTCAGGGGGATGCGGGCGCAGGAAATATCGATCGTTACATGGCAGAAGTAGTCAGGCAGACACGCTTAAAGATAAAGCTTGCTATCAATCTGTCGATGGTAGGTGAGTCGACTGAAGCGGGATGCTTCTCAGATCCTGCTTGGGTAGATATCGACGCATGTGTCGATGCTATAAAAAAGAACCGTGACTGCATTTGGGCGATTGCGGTCAACGCCAGCCATCATGCATGTCCGGTGGTTGACCCGCGGGCGCTGTTGAACGCTGGTCTAAAGGTGGCTAGCGAAACCGGATTACCAATTTTATATGGTTTGCGTCGACCGGAGGACTGGGGATTGGCAAATCAACTCTCTTTGTTACGGCAGGGAGACGTGGTTACCTACTGTTTTCGCAAGTCGCCTCATTGTATTGTGAATGGGCACCGAATCCTTGACTGTGTCCTGGAGGCGCGCCAAAGAGGCGTGCTCTTTGATCTTGGCCATGGTTGTGGATCATTTGATTTCGACGTGGCGGAAGCAGCGATTGGTTGTGGCTTCCTCCCAGATACAATTTCCACCGATTTACAAGCTCGGCACGTTAGCCAAGGGAAACGACATGACCTGCCGCTTGTGATGTCTAAGCTCCGGGCCGTCGGCATGCAGGAAACAGATATTTATAAAGCCGTTACTTTAACCCCGGCTAAACTACTTGGAGAAACGGACCGCGGAAAGTTAGCCGTGGGGGCACTGGCGGACTTATCCCGACTAAAGGTAAGCCCCACGAAGCGCAAATTGGTGGATACCAACGCTAACGAAAGGTACGGCAAGGTTTGGGAGGCAGTAGAAGTGTTTGTTCAGGGGAAACTTGTCGAGTAATGAAAGTAGGAACCAAACGAACTAACAGTCATGTGACCCAACAGGTAGGGTCTCCGGTTTTTAGTCCGAATTGAAACTGGTCTTTCATATGACCAATTTCATCGAAACACACAGTGGATGAAGTTAACGGGTTTATTTTGGGCTCTGCTTTTAGGGTCTTGGGGTAACGACAACGCTTTTAGTTGTCAGGGCGCTTTTAATCTCCAGAGACAACGACTGCTGATAGTAAATTGCGAAGCGTGATGGGGTCTGGATTTACTTCTGCTTTGCGAACGCGCGACAGGCTTTTGCACATCGCCGACACTCTTCTGCACAGGCTTTGCAGCTAGCATCGTCATGTCGGGCACATTCCTTTGCACAGGCGTCACAGGCTTTGGCACAAGCCTGGGCGATGACATTGGACATGGGACCCTTTCTGGCCGAAATGCGGGAAAATGCGACGCAGATGTCGGCACAATCAAGACACAGTTGAATGCATTTTTGTCGATCCTTACCGTC
The DNA here is from genome assembly GCA_002698965.1 of Rhodopirellula sp. Classification (GTDB taxonomy): domain Bacteria; phylum Planctomycetota; class Planctomycetia; order Pirellulales; family Pirellulaceae; genus UBA721. The sequence goes on from PAAT01000102.1 coordinate 89,185, forward strand.
CGCTTGCATTTCTTCCAGGCAGGCTGTGACGCATGCCAGACAAGCACTACTGCAGTCACCGCACTCGGAACTGCAAGTTTCACAGGTGTCTTCTGCTTGACCTTTTCCAGTCAATAGCCCGGCACCCATAGCACCTGCGGCAGCGGTAAGTATTTTGCGGCGTTCCATGAAACAATTCCTTTATGAATTTACGTTTGTGTTCGTATCGTCTTGGTTGTAACCTTGTTGTTATCCTGCTTACGCTCCAATGGATTAGAAGGAGTTTATCGCCTGCTATGAAAGTAGGGTCGCTCGTGCGTGTTTTGCCATTCTTATGCCCCCTCATGCTATGAAGCTAGCAATGCTACAGCAAATTAGTGATACCTCAGGCTGCGATATATTTCAAGCTATTTCGTTTTGGGTGTCCAGACGGGGTTTGCTATGGCTTCGAGAAATCCCTGGTTAGTCGGTTTTAATTTCCATAGGTCGATTTGTTTGATCCTTGTTGGGGCACCGATAGTGAAGGCATGGATATTTGCGTGTTCGCGATATTTGGGGTAGGCAGTAATCAAGGCCTGCCGATCGTTTATGAATACCTCCACCACGTATTTGTCGATGAAAATAGTGAGTTCGATGTCTTCGTCTACAGGTAAAGTGGACAAATCAAACGGAGCCTCCAGGTTTCCAAGTCGAACGGTTCCGGTTTCAGGACGAAAGAGGAAAGGCAGGCCTTGTCCTTTTCCGTCAGAAAACAAGGTGACCCCAAATAACTTGCGGTTCGCCTCTTTACGTTCAATCTGTATTTTTATTTCGTATGAGGATCCATCGAGATCAGCCAGTTTCTTCCCGGAAGTTCCTCCTTCGGATCGGATTTCCGTGGAGAGTTCATTGAGATTAATATCTTTCAAGCGGACGTGCTGGTGCCGCAAAGACTTTAGTTCTGTAAGGGGGCTGATGCGTAGCATGTTGTCCGACGCGAGGCGTAGTTCCCGTGGCAGCGACTGAATGGATTTCAAACTCATGTTTCCGTCATTGCGATCAAGTGTGGCACACCATGCCCACATTACCCGTCGCCCGTCACCTGTTAGAAGGGTTTCAGGAGCAAAAAGGTCAACACGCCATGGCGGTTGCCCCCAGATACTTTGGTTTTCACGTCGCCAGTTCATCCGCCCGTGATACTCTGGTACGAATTGCTCAGCCTCTGAATTCCATTGCCCGACATAATAACGACAGCCCACCATGTGACTAATACATAAGAGCACCCACTTGTCGCCAAGTCGAAAGAAGTTGGCGCAGGAAATATCCTCGCCTTTGGTAACGTCAGGTAACTGATGACTGATAAAGTCCCCGACGTACTCCCACGTTTTGAGGTCTTTAGACTTTAACAGTGGAGGGCTTTCGTCACCTGAAATGGCATAGTAAGTATCGTCAATAAGGAAACAATCCGGATCCCAGTGTTTAATTTGCATTGGGTTCCCCTTGGGATCTCTGACATCAAGCGGGTAGGGTGTTTCCCACCGTGATAAGGCATTATTCTGAGCCACCGAAATCTGGTTCAGGCCGGAGCCAGCACCGTGATAAATGGCTGCGGGTTTCCCCTCTTTAGTAAGGAAACCGGTGCCACTATACATGCCATGTCCGGTAAAGGCAGGTTGAAGTTTAGTGGTGTTCCAATTCCAATGCAGCATGTCATCGCTGGTCACGTGTACATAACTGAACGATTTTCCGCCCTTCCATGGATGAGAAATAATGTAATGAAGATGATAGACCCCATCGAGATAAAAGGCGACATTCGGATCTCCCGGAGCACTGTCACCACCGGGGTGCATAAGGTGATAATTTAGTATTTGTTCAGGATCACCGAAGTTCGAAGTTTCGTCGCCACTCACTCGTCTTGGGTCAGCAAGATTCAGGGCAATCAGAGGTATTACAGCCAAGGTTAGAAGGCGTTTATATTTGGTTGATAAGAGTTTCATGATTAGTGCAGTCTTGATTTCAGCAGAGTCTTGATCTGAAGTTCGCTTTTGCCATATAAGCCAACATAGTAATGGGCGGATCATATTTCTTGAAAAGCTCACGTAGCAGCTCAAGGCTACTTCGCTTTGACCCGTATTTTATTAATTATAACAATTCACTTTAGCCAAACGGTCTGAAAGTGTTCACACGGATTCATAGCGTCATGCGATATGAATTGATTGCCACCAGACACATGTGTTTGAGGTCAGTCGGCGACTTTATCAGAATGGAGGCAGTGATGAAATGGAGCGCATTGGCTGTGCTTTATGAGTCCACTGTTTTAGCTTTCTATGCGACTAGTCTGCGTTTTCCGCTGAAATATCTTATTGATTATCAAAGTTAGTAGGTCCTTCCTTGCTAGAGAGGGGCCTCTGGATGGGACAGGGGAGGGAATTTGTGGCGCTAATGAATCATGACTATCCAGAGTATATGAATGATGAAATTAGGGCACCTTAATTAATGGTATTTCCCAGTTCTTCAAGAACGGTCAGGATAGGTTTGGGTATGGTGCCATCCGAATCAACTGGCACGTCCAGCGTAATCGCTCCCCCCTGCGAATTGATTGTGTTCACCCGGTCTGAAAGGAGATCGATCTCAAATCGTGGTTCCGTGCCTGCCCCCCAGCCATCACTTAAAGGCAAAAGAAGGTGCCAAACAAGTTCGGGTGGACACGGGAAGTTCTTGGGCGTTAGGGGCTTACCCACGCCTTTTTTTAGCCTCTGGTGAAAACCATGATTTTCACCAGAGGTAAACGTCTGGTGAGGACATAACTTACCATTGGTGCAAAGTGACAGGATGGGATGGGCGCCGGCGTTGAAGGCCAGTTCGGCCTTTGGATTACCAGACCGAACGGCTTTGATCCAGGTGTCGATGTTGTACTGTTCCTTGTTTAGCGACTCGTACGCATCTCGCATTTCTGTCTTGTAACCGTCAAACCACCAACCCGACACCAATGCTCCGTAACGCGTTGACCATTCTCCACATACATCAGCCCAATTCTTAAGGAAGATGGGATTAGGCGGTTGATTTTCACTTCGTAAAAAACCTTTAATGTTACGTGGGTGTGACATGGGATTAATGTTAGGCCCGGCGGGCTTCCCATTAATGCTGGGGAGTGTATCACCCATCCGTTTAATTATCTGATAATGTCGCATCGGCGCACGAGCCGTCATGTAAAGAATGAGCTTGATGTCCCGCTTCGCCAATTCTTCCCCGAGCTCCATAATCAAATCACGTTTGGCTGTCCAAACCCCATTATCCACGCCAAGCAACTGTTCGTAGGCACGATTAGGCGCACAGTATTTCCCCCAGTGCTGACCGATGACAAAGATGATGTGATTGGCTTTAACCGTTTCGATTGCATTGGAGAATCGGGATACATCGAAAGAATCGATCGCCTTATTATAAGAGTCAGGGGTATGGTTCTTGAAAGCCTCGTAATGGAACATTAGGCCGAATCCGTCTTCTTCCAACCAACGCTCTTGCGCAGTGACCGACGAATTTAAAACGAAAAACAGCACAAGGAATAGTAGTCGCGTCGATAATGTGTTTACATTGCGTTCCATTGTTTAAGCCCTTTATTTCAAGCGATTCCCTGAGCGTTGTCGATTTATTATACGCCACCGTATGTTTTGGAATATTTAGAAACGTGTAGATATTACACAGGTTCATAATGGTTCGGGATGCTTCTAAGCCGGTAGTCTTCTGCCCCTATCTTTGCCGTAGAATTTGAATTTCTTATCTCGCCTATTGACGTCGGGAAATTAGAAAAGTAATAGCCCATCTTTCGCCGGTATAGCAAATCCAATAGACTTGAAGCTAAGGCGGATTAGCGATGAAACCACGTTGCAATGCAATGGTTATTCATTACTTATCATTAAGCAAAGTAAAGAGTCGAATGCTCTCGCCTACCGCCTATTTTCAAACGCTCTCAAATCCCGCTCTCACGGGCGAGGGGATCCTGTATCAAAGGCTTTCTCCTCTTAACAGGGGGTTAACCAAAGATACCGTCCCCGAACACTGTAATCGGATCTTTTTTCGAATAGGGAGCGTTTCACGTAGAAGTGCCCCGGAATCCGTTTCTAAATTCCTTCCGGAGTTGGCAAGTAATGGTTAACCGATCATTCAAGCAGGAAACTCGATTCATTGTTTTCACCGATCTTGATGCGACGTTGTTGGACAAACACTCATATGATTGGGCCCACGCCACCCCCGCGCTTAAGATGTTGGAAAACAAAGGCGCGGAACTAGTTTTATCATCGAGTAAGACATTTTCCGAGCTTTGTTATTTTGCTGGAAAACTTGGTACGCAGGCACCTTTCATTGGTGAGAACGGTGGTGTTCTCGCCATTCCAAATAGCCACCCAATCTCCAGGCAAATTCCTGACGAACCTAATCATCAAGGCTACAGGACTCTCACCAATGGCTTAAGTAGGGATAGGATCCTCCTGGCTATAGCCACTTTGCGTGACGAGTTCGGTTTTCGATTACAAGGTTTTTCTGATTGGTCTGCTCTCGAATTAGGTCAGCTCACTGGTCTAAGCGTTGCACAAGCAGAAAGGGCACTTCGACGTCAGGTATCGGAACCGATTCTCTGGCAAGATAGCCCCAGCCAATTCGTCATGTTTGAACGGGAAGTTGAACGCAGGGGCATGAAGGTAATTCGTGGCGGGCGATTTCTTCATCTGATGGGGCAAACAGATAAAGCCGATGCCATGAAACAGCTGCTTGAGTACTACGAGGCCTCATTCCCGCAGGCAACTTTTACCACCATTGCATTGGGTGACAGCCAAAATGATGCAGGCATGATCACTCAGGCCGATTTTGGTATTGTTATCCCAAATTCCAAACACTCTGAAACTTTGGTTCTGGAAGGGAGGGGGGAAATAATATATGCCCCTCAAGCCGGTCCTTCAGGCTGGAATTCGGTCGTTTCCGAGTTGTTTGAATCGCTCTAGAATTTACTGTTGAAGGGTTTATTAAATTGGCTGATTTTCATCAACATGGGGTAGTTACAACACTTCATAACCTGAATACTCGTCCGTTCGAATACCTTGAGGCTGAACTTTTACGGTTGAGCAAAGAATCCCCGATGGCTTTGGTGTTACCATCGCTATATTCAGAATTGCAATCCTCCGCTTTAACCGGAATTGTCGACGAACTCTGCAAAGTTTCTTACCTAGACCAAATTGTGGTTGGATTAGATAGAGCGACGGAGGATCAATTCAGACATACGCTTGAATATTTTGGCCGCCTACCACAAACACCAAATATACTCTGGAACGATGGCCCGAGACTGAAGGCCATTGACAAATTGCTTGACTCTTATGGTTTAGCACCGATCCAAATGGGAAAAGGGAGAAATGTCTGGTATATGCTCGGTTATGTACTCGCCACCGGAAGAGCTAATTCCGTGGCGTTGCACGATTGCGATATAAAAAACTATCACCGATCGATGCTTGCAAGGCTGATTTATCCTGTCAGCAACGTGAACTTAAGCTACAAGTTTTGTAAAGGATTTTATGCAAGAACCGCTGATAACCTTTTGCATGGACGCGTTTGTCGATTGCTCGTGACCCCTCTGGTGAGAGCGATGGAGACCGTTTGCGGAGCCAATCATTATCTAAAATATCTCGACAGCTTTCGCTATGCATTGGCTGGTGAATTTGCGATGCAACGCGATGTTATCGAAAACATACGGATCCCATCCAATTGGGGGTTGGAAATGGGGATTCTATCAGAAATGTATCGTAATTATGCGACTAGTCAAATTTGCCAAGTAGACATTGCCGACTCATATGAGCACAAGCATCAGAATCTATCGAGAGAGGATCGTACTTCAGGGTTGTCCCGGATGAGTATCGATATCGCAAACTCTCTATTTCGCAAAATGGCAACACAAGGGCATGTCTTTCAAGAAGAACGTATTCGCACGATCAAAGCGGCCTATTACCGCATTGCACTCGATCTCGTCGAGTCACATAGCAACGATGCAACGATCAATGGGCTAACGTATGACAGACATACCGAAATAAACGCCATTGAGATGTTTGCCGAAAACATTATGGAAGCGGGGAATATTTTCCTCAAGCAAACAATGGATCCCCCGTTTACCCCAAGCTGGAAACGAGTTGTATCCGCCATTCCTGACATTTTTGAGATGCTGGCTGAGGCGGTCGAAGCTGATGATGAAGAATTTTCAATGCCAAAAACCATTGCCGCTCGTTCTCGAGGAAAATCTAATCGGTTGCGAGCATTAATCCACTTGCACGTCGCAGAAATTTATGGGGAAGCGGAGGCAGAAACACTGACAAGCCGTTTGCTAAATGAGTCCGGCTTAAAGGGCTATAGCCGCACCAGCGCCCCATTGAAAAATAAATGGGATGAAAAAGACGCGGTGCTCATTACTTATGGTGACTCGATCGTCAGTGATCAGCAGAGGCCTCTAAAAACGCTAAGCAAATTTGTTGCGCAAAACTTAATCGACACGTTCTCAACCGTACACGTCCTTCCTTTCTTCCCTTATAGTTCCGATGACGGTTTCTCTATATCNGACTACAAATCAGTAAACCCGGAACTTGGTAGTTGGGAAGACATNTTGTCGATAGGTAAAGACTTNAAGCTCATGTCCGATCTTGTTTTAAATCATTGCTCAAGCCAACANCGCTGGTTTAAGAACTTCCTTCGCCAAGTTTCCCCTGGCGTTGATTATTTCATCGAATCTACTTCNCGAACCGATTTGTCCAATGTTGTGAGACCACGCTCGACACCTTTGTTCACAGCATTNGAAACAGCTGATGGCGAACGATCTGTTTGGTGTACATTTGGACCGGATCAGATTGATTTGGATTACTCGAACCCAGAGGTGTTATTTGAAATTATCAACATCATTAAGTCGCATGTCGAAAAAGGGATTCGTCTATTTCGCTTAGATGCAGTTGCGTATCTTTGGAAAGAGTCAGGAACCAATTGTGTACATCTAAAGAAGACCCATGAAATCATTAAACTTCTACGATTGCTAATTGAGAATCTTGCAGAGGACTCGGTCATCATTACCGAGACCAATGTTCCGAACCGTGAAAATCTTGCCTATTTTGGGAACGACAATGAAGCACATCTGATTTATAACTTTTCGCTGCCGCCGCTTTTGATACACGCTCTGTTAAGTGGTGATTGCACCCATCTTAAAACATGGATGATGTCCATGCCCCCCGCTCGCACCGGTCGCGCATACTTCAACTTCCTTGCCTCTCACGATGGGATTGGGGTTCGGCCGACAGAGGGTTTGTTGACAGAGAATGAGTTGGAGGAAATGCTTGATACCATGCGATCATTCGGCGGCAGTATTTCAACACGTACAATGCCCGACGGTCGGGATGTCCCTTACGAAATTAACATTTCACTTTATGATGCCTTGCGTGGAACGATTCAAGAGGGAACCGATGAATTTCAGGTCGAGCGTTTTATCTGTGCTCACACGATCGTCCTGGCACTGGAGGGGATCCCCGGAATCTATATCCATAGTATGTTAGCGACTGAAAACGATCATCAACTCGTAAAAGCCACGGGGCGGGCGCGCTCAATCAATCGACATAGTTGGAGCGAAACGGAACTGCTTGGTAATCTAGAAAACGCTGATAGCCATCACGCCAAAGTTTTTAATGAAATGCGAAGAAGAATTAAAATTCGCTCTCAGCAAAAAGCTTTTCACCCAAATGCCACACAATACACGCTTCACTTCGACCCTGGCGTATTCGCATTTTGGCGAGAAAGTCCGGATCGCCATCAGAATGTGTTCGCGATTCACAATATCACGAATCAGATGCAACAAGTTCCGCTCACCGAGTTGAATTTGATTGCCACAGAAGTATGGACCGATGCTCTCTCAGGGAAGCTTTACGATGATTTGGATGAAGTAGTCGAAATTCCACCTTATGGAGCGATTTGGATCACGAACTCGAGGAAATAATTGGAACTTCGTGTGGGAGTAGGGAGCTTGCTCGGATCTCAGACACACGCATGCGATGGGATGAGTTTGGTAAGCTGGTGGAATGTGGCTTCGACGAGGTCACGTTTGAAATGGTACCTATAGAAAGACGTGTGGAAGTTATTTTAATGAAGACTTGCCATCAACCTGATCTCAAAACCGAAATGCGGAGGCACTTATTAGGTGCCGGCTCGGGTAACCCCTCGGGCTTGCATTCGAAACCGGCGCTTCCCAGGGTACGTTGGCGGAAAATTATAGCATTTTATTTAATCGTTTGGACTGTATTGGTGGCCACGTCGGCATTCTCCGCGATAGCGTCTGCGATTGAAAGAACTGCTGCCGAACCACCTAAGGGAAATCAAGCAACCCATTTTATAGACAGGCAAACAAAACGGGCTCTGCCGGAGCCTCCCGGGACGGTGCTTTTTGTAGGAAACAGCTTTACCTTTTGGCACGAAGGGCTCTGGACGCACATGGGCAACCTCACCGCCGCTCGCGGAAGAGACCGGGGCGCAGAGACCTCGCGAGTCGTTCGTGGTGGTGCCTCTTTGCGAGTACTTTGGAAGCGGACGAAGGCGAAGCAGGTGATTGCCGAGGGGAATTATGACATTGTAGTGCTTCAAGAAGACCTACCTGAGACGAAGGTCTCGGACTTCCATAAGTACGCCGCGTTATTTGATGAACAGGCACGCGAGGCGGGTTCGCGGCTCATCTTCTTCATGAGTTGGGACTATCAGCGGCTCAACTGGATCTCCATGGACGAGATCATCGCTGAACACAAACGCATGGCCCGCAAACTCGACGTCGAGGTCGCGCCTTGCGGATACGCGTGGCAGCGCGCCATGCAGGAGCGTCCTAAGGTCGAGTTTTACAGTCGGGACCGCGAGCATCAGAGCTGGTACGGCACGATTCTCAATCTCTACGTTATTTACTCGACGATCTACGGGGAAAGTCCGGAGGCTCTCAAGTTCTCTCCTCCGAAGAATTCCCAGATTACGGCTGAGGAAGATGCCTGGCTGCGGCGAGTCGCCTGGAAGTCAGTCCAATCCTGGCAACAGCAGATGAAGGAAGGCTCTTAATCATCATCCGCGTTGGCCTAGGCATACTAGGCGATGTTTCGCTCACCGTCCATGCGAGATAGCGAAACGCTACTCACTCCCACTAGTCTTGTCCAACTCACAACCTTTCGAGTTTAAGGAAAAATCTGTACTCGTACTTCGGCGGGCTAATGAAGCACGGGGTGCCAGAAAACAGGCCCCCTCCCAGATCCATCTTTTGCCTTCTGACACATTCATGCGGTAGTTGTTCTAATTACCACACTCATGTTTTGTAGCAGTTTCGATACTATCTTCGCGATCGGGGAATACGGACAATGAGTA
>PAAT01000103.1 GCA_002698965.1 Rhodopirellula sp.
AAATGGATTGTTCGCGGCGGGAGGTGTGTTGTTTGCAGGTGGAGTATCATTGCCGGGAGCAAATGGATTGTTCGCGGCGGGAGGTGTGTTGTTTGCAGGTGGAGTATCATTGCCGGGAGCAAATGGATTGTTCGCGGTGGGAGGTGTGTTGGTGACCGGATTGGCAGGCATGGGACTGTCGTTGTTTAAGTTTGCCAGCGGGTCTTTGTCATCGACGGAGGGCTTTGGATTCTTTTTAGATACAGTAACGTTGGAGGGGTTACTTTTAATGCCGGCAATATTGCTTCCGGCGAATGGGTTTTCAGGACGTGTTGTTTGTTGCGCGTCGCGAGGTATAACCGGTGCCGGACTTGGCATGGGCTTACGCAAGGCCGCCGCTTCGTTTGTTTTTTGTTCTTCGTAGCGAGCAGCAGTGCGAGCCTTTTCGATTTGTACGAGATTCGCTCGTGCTTCGCGACGCAGCCTTTCAACTTGTAGCCGAACCTTGCCCTGCACTCGTATTAAGGCTGGGGCGACAGGATAGAAACCTCGTTTATCAATAGCTTCCAATTCCGCACCTTTTTTGAGGTCCGTCAGCGCTTCTTTTGTTTTCCCTTGGTGATGATAAACCAAGCCACGGAATAAGAAGACCCGAGGGTCTTCTGTCCCTTGTTCAACAGCAGAGTTGAAGATGTTTAATGCAGCTTCATACTCACCAATGTTATAAGCATGGACACCCCGCCCATACAATTGTGAATTGGATGTGTTCTGTGCCTTTACCGTGACGTTAATCAACATCAGAAGACAAATGATGAGACGGAATATGTTCTTAGACATTTTCTCGTTATCCGATTTCAGAATTGAAAAATTAGACATCTGACTGAATTGTACTAGGTAAATCGGACGTCGTCCTTCCCGAAAACGGTAAAAAAACAGATTCGATACAGCTGCGGTAACCCGATTATCGTCGATCTCGGTTGTTTCGGCCCGTCAATCCGTATAATCGTTAAACTCGATATAAAGCTAGATAGCACAGGCAAACAATTAGGGTCTGTTAACATTTTCGGAAAAGACCCGAGGGGGTAAAATGCGATATATAGAGTGCAAGGGAAAGGTAAGTAAAATACAGAGCCTTTGCGGGAGGTGGAGCGACACTTCGGTGGGGACTGCAAGTCGAGTTCGATTCTCCAACATACATAACGGGCCAGTAGTATTAAGGTCTGATTCATAACCAAAATCGACACACGTTTAGCTTCCGTCGATCGTCACTGGGGACAATTGGGAATGAATTAAGAGCTTGGTATTCCGGGCCCGTTTTTTATGCGCCGCAAATGAAAAACTGTTACCGCGCGGCTTGAGCTTTTATTTCGATGGCGATGTCAGGTTTTTGCATTGCTGCCGTCGCAAGGTGTACCGCCCCAGCTCCAGCATCCAGATAACGCTGTACATCCTCCAGACAACTTGCCCCGCCTACTCCAATTAGCCCAAGAGCGTATTTATTGGCTTTGATAATTCTATGGGCCAGTTGAGTTTGCTCAACGGAGGCATCCAGAGTGGCTTTGCCACAGATCCCTCGCGGTTGACCATCAAATAGCAAAGTCCCGGCTTCATCTTTTACACGAGTTGCAATACTGTTGGTCATTGCTAATGCATCGACAAATGGATGAATTGCATGTAGCAACGCCTGCATTTCATCTTCCTGAGCGATGCGTCCTATTTTGGCAATCAGCGGAGTCGCCCCAATTCTTTTCCTTATAGTTTTTACTACCGTTTGGCAATCTTCAGGAATTTGATAAAGCTGACCATCACAAGTTGTCACGTTGGGGCAGGAAAAATTGGCTTCCACACAATCCGCTCCACTGCCAACAGCCTGTTCAGCACAGAGTGCATAGTCATCTGCGAGTTGCTGCAGGCTCCAGTCCGGTTGCACTGAGCCTACGACAGAAACACAGAGCACTTTGTTGTCGGCCAGAAGATCACGAGTCGCCGCGACATCGGCCTTCCAAATTTCAGGCTTCGTCGAGGGCATACCGTAGGATACCGCCCAACTACCATTCATTTTCTCCTCCGTCGGCACATCGGTTTCACCTCCCCGCAGCATTTTAACTTGGACAGGCTGAAGGTTTGGCAGGTCATAACAGTCTCGCTGACTACTGCGTACGGTTTTGTAGGTAACGAAGTCAAATCCAAGGCTGGCGTAATAAAGGCACCATTTCCCGTTGAGCAGTGGCCCGGCCGGAACGCCGAGCGGTGATGGAAGACGAAAGCCGCAAAAAGAAATATCACCAGGCCATTTAGGAACTTCGACCTTTACGACTTCTGGAGCATGGTCATAGTTCCATTGATAATTTTGCTGTCGGTCGTAACGCGGAAGACTCATAAGACTATCTTACACGAGATGGTACGAAATGCTTATATAAGATGGGCTGGTTTCTTAATGCTCATAGGTGTTCAAATCCAGGAAAAAACCCCGCAGCAATAGAATTACTACGGGGTTCTTAATTTCAAAAGCTTCGGCCGTGAATGCGGCGAGCGGAGTCGCTGCGAGACAAGTGAGGATGCTGACGTGCTTCTGCACTGTCGTATTAATGACCCTGACTTACGCTAAAATTTGGTCCCTCTGCCGGATTAGCCGAAGTGTAAAAAATATCGACTAGTGTTACGACAAAGATTAACTAAAAACAGCATTCTTAACGGGTTCTATATTCAAACTAGTCGATTCGTTTAACTCGAATATTTTTAAAGTGCACGATACTTTTAGGGTCGTGACATTGCAGAGCGAAAGTTCCATCACCAAGACGACGCTCAAAATCTTTACTGAANGCTTCTTGTCCTTTTGGCTCGGTGTAATCGACAACCGTGCGGCCGTTAAGCTTAATCACGACNTGGCGATCTTTTACGATGATATGCGTTTCATAAAACTCGTTATCTTTGAGCTTAGGGTCAGCNATATTTACGACGCCGTAGAGGCTACCACTCTTTTTAGGGTCACCATGAGTAATATTTACCTGAGCTTCGTAGCCAAATTTTGGCCAGCCGGTCTCCTGGTACTTCGTGTGGAAGTAGATCCCGCCGTTACTGCCAGGCTCGGTCATAACATCTACTTTAAGCTCAAAGTTTTTGAATGGTTTATCTGTTTCGTAAAACAGGTGACTGCGAGGGCCGTGGGCGACGAAAGCTCCGTCTTTCATGCTCCATGAATCTTTATTTTCACTGGCTTTCCAGCCTTTGAAGTTTTTACCGTTAGTGATGGTTGCAAAACCATCGTCTTTTTTGTCTGCCATGGTCAGACCTGCAGCGAGTAGCAAGGCAGGTAGAGCAATCATTAGTTTACGAATCATAGTATTATTCCTTTGGGTAGTTCTCATGAGTTCAATATATATAGACGAGTTATCGACGGGCACGATCGTGCTTTAGAGGCAGCCAGGCCCCGTTGTCAGCGGAACTGGCAACACACTGCTGGATGAAGTACATCCCTTCCACACCGTCATGTACGTTTGGATAAATAGTGTCTGTTTTTTCAATGCTGTTACCGAGTGCGCGGTCTGCCATCGCGTCGTAAGCTGAGCGATAGACATTGGCAAAAGCTTCGAAGAATGCCTCCGGATGACCACTTGGAAGTCGACAGGCTGCGGCACCACTGCTGTTCATAAATGGAGCGTTTGGGTCGCGGGTGTAGATTTTATGCGGCTCACCATTTTTACGAACGATCATTTCGTTTGGATTTTCCTGACGCCACTGTAGCGCACCTTTCGTTCCATCAATTTCAATAAACAAATCGTTTTCCCGACCGTGGCTAATCTGTGACGCGGTAACGGTTCCCAATCCGCCATTCTCATATTGAATCACAGCAGTTCCGTAGTCATCCAAGAGACGCCCTTCTTCGAAAGTTCGCAGGTGGCAGCTAATTTGATCGGGCAGCAGACCTGTCATATAACGTCCTAAGTTGTAAGCGTGAGTTGCGATGTCACCAAAGCAGCCAGCAGCCCCGCTTTTTGAGGGGTCGGTTCTCCACGCTGCCTGCTTTTGTTCCTCTTCTTCAAGGCGAGTTCGTAGCCAACCTTGAATATAAAAAGCTCGGACAGCTTGGATTTCACCAAGTTCACCATTAAGGATCATTTCACGGGCTTGACGCACCAGGGGATAGCCGGTGTAGTTATGACTGACCGCAAAGACGACATCAGAGTTATCAACAGCGGCTGCCAGTTCCTCAGCTTGAGCCAAGTCAAAGGTCATAGGCTTGTCGCAAATGACATTGAAGCCGGCTTCCACAGCGGCTTTGGCAATTTCAAAGTGCGTGTGGTTTGGCGTGGCAACAGAGACAAAGTCAATTCGTTCCTGTTCTGGCAGGGCCGCCTCCGTTTCGAGCAATTCCCGATAGGAACCGTAGGCTCGGTTTTCATTAATGTCGTAAGCAGGAGCAGAGGCTTTAGCTCGCTCAGGATTTGAAGAAAGCGCTCCAGCTACCAGAGCGGCTCGGTTGTCTAAGACGGCCGCAGTACAGTGGACGCGGCCAATAAACGAGCCTGCTCCACCGCCCACGAGTGCCATTCGCAGTTTCCTATTTAAGTCACCATTGGTGGACATATGCAAAATGCTCCTGTTTCCCCTCATTGCTACCGGCAGGAACGGAATACAGCTGCCGGAAAAATAAATGAAGGCATTAGGTTTGTGTTTGAAAAAAGATTAGTATTCCTTCTTTTTTAGCATATCCCGCCGTGTGTTCCAGTCGGGGCGCGCATGGACGTTATTCCCCGAGCTTCTGGTAAGGCATCACTTGGCACTTCAAATGGTAATCCAGCCGGTTAATTCCAAAACCGTTTTGGCCTATAATAAGTGACAGGCAGGAAGGAGTCCTGAGGTAGTTCAGAGTCTTTTGATTGTCGCCCAAAAACCTCTTTTTAACTTGAATGAAGAACGAGAGTCTTTTCATGAGAAACAAATCGCTTTTTGTTGGTATTGGTATTGGTATGTTGTTTGGTATCGGAATGGTCATTGGGACCGTCATTGGTATGAAATCAAACGAGCAGACCGACCTGTTTAAGATCGATGGTATGGTTTTAAAGGCCGCTGCCAGTGATAGTTCCGAAAACTTTTCGATAGCCACTGGCGCAGTTTCAGATCAAGCTGAAGGAGCATTTTTTCTGGATGCTCTGACCGGTGATTTGCAATGCATTGTTCCTTATGCCCGAACCGGTGGGTTTGGCGGTCACTTTAAAACGAATGTATTTAATGATTTGCAGGTGCAGCGAACAAAGAAACCGCGTTTGCTGATGGTTACTGGTAATGCTCAGTTCATCGGAAACCAGCGTCCGGGGAACTCTCTGGTTTATATTGTGGATGCTACAACCGGAAATTTCGCAGCTTACGCGGTACCATGGAATCGCCAATTGGAATCGACAGGGCGTCCACAGAGTGCAGCTTTGGTTGCCTTGAAAGTTGGCCAGGCTAGGAATATCACTCTTGGTCAGTAAGTTGTGTTTGCTAAAAGGACCAGCAGTTTGAGTACCCTGATTGTAGAGGTCAATGGAGAGGCGGTAGAACTGTCGGACGGTGTAACGTTGTCTCAACTGCTTCAGCAACTTGAGATTACCACTCGACATGTAGCGGTTGAGCTGAACTTAGAAATTATTCCTTTCGAAAAACATGCGGAGTGCATTCTTGTGGATGGCGATCAACTGGAAGTGGTCACTCTTGTTGGTGGCGGATAAAGATAGAGCCTGAAAGATAATGGCAACGGAAATAGATTCAAAGCAGTATGTGGCAGAACAGGGAACGTTTCAGGTTGGTCCCTTTGAACTGTCAAGTCGTTTGATTGTCGGCAGTGGGCGATATGAAAATGCAACTATGATGAAGGAGTGTTTGGAACTATCCGGGGCTCAATGTATCACAGTTGCAGTGCGTCGAGAGCGGTTGCATGATGCCGATGGTGAAAACCTACTCGACTTTATTGACTCGGACAAATACGTTTTGCTACCGAATACCGCTGGTTGTTACAGTGCGGATGATGCTGTACGGGTTGCCAGAATGGGACGCGAAATCCTGCGAGCTCTGGGAAATCCAGGGGCTGATTGGGTAAAGCTGGAATGTCTGGGTGACAGTAAAACATTGTTGCCAGATCCTATCGCCACCCTGGACGCTACTGAGAAGTTAGTAAATGACGGCTTTCACGTTTTGTGTTATACGAGCGATGATCCAGTGACGGCAAGACGGCTTAAGGCAGCTGGTGCCGCAGCGGTGATGCCCGCTGGTAGTCCGATTGGATCCGGTCAGGGAATTTTGAATCCTAACAATATCCGCATTATTCTTGAATATTTGAAAGATGAAGATCCTGATTACCCGGTGATTGTGGATGCCGGGGTCGGAACGGCAAGTGACGTGGCTCAGGCGATGGAGCTCGGTGTCGATGGCGTTTTGCTTAATACGGCCATTGCTCATGCTCGTGATCCCCACATGATGGCTCAGGCTATGAAGCATGCCACGCTTGCAGGACGCCAGGCGTTTTTAGCGGGCCGTATCCCAAAACGACTCTATGCGACTGCTAGTAGTCCGGAAGAAGGCATTATTGCGACTCACCCTTATCCACGCGGCAAATAGTTTTGTTGGAATGCTGGTAGCGGGGAAAGATCTTGGATAGTGAATTTTTACAACCCGAGGACATTTTGGGCCCCGAAGGTCGTATTGCTGCACGGCTTAACAACTACGAGCACCGTATGCAGCAATTGGAAATGGCAGATGCTGTCGCTGTTGCGTTGGCGGATCACTGCCACCTCGTTGTAGAAGCGGGAACCGGAGTTGGCAAGAGTTTTGCTTATCTGGTCCCGGCTATTTTGGCTGCAACAGACCCTGAAGATGGCATGTTGGAAACCGAAGATGGCGAAAAGCGTAATCGCCGGATTGTCATTTCTACGCATACTATCAGCCTTCAGGAACAACTACTCGGAAAAGATTTGCCGCTGCTCAATAGCGTTATCCCTCGTGAGTTTTCAGCGGTACTGGTGAAAGGTCGAGCTAACTATCTTAGTCAACGTCGGCTGAAGAATGCGGTGAAGCGAAGTGCAACTCTGTTTGAAGGTGATCAGGAGTTGGAGCAGCTTGATTTGATCAACGAGTGGGCGAAAGAAACGACTGACGGTAGCCGCAGTACCCTACCATTCCAACCGGTTCCGGCGGTCTGGGATGAGGTTGCCAGTGATTCCGGAAATTGTATGGGGCGGGCATGTGCGTCTCATAAATCCTGCTTTTATTTCCGCGCCAGACGACGCATGGAGCACGCCCAGATCATCATCGTGAATCACGCCCTGTTTTTTAGTGATCTGGCTTTGCGTAGTCAGGGTGTAAGTATCCTGCCGGATTATGACGCCGTGATTTTAGACGAGGCTCATACCGTGGAAAGCGTCGCCGGGGATCATCTTGGCCCAAGTGTCACATCCGGCCAGATTTCATACATTCTCAAAAAATTGTATAACGATCGGACTAACAAAGGCTTGCTCGTTGAAGGGGGCCACACCAGGGCACAACAACAGGTCAATCGTTGTTACATCGCAGCCGATGAGCTGTTTGGCACAATTCTAGATTGGAAGCAGAGCCAGCCTAAGTCAAATGGACGAATACACAAGAAGCAGATGTTTAAGAATGAGTTGAGTGGTGCGTTGTCCAGACTGGCCGGCATGATTAGGCAAATCGCATCCGGTGTTGAAGATACATCGGATCGAAAAGATTACACGTCAGCTGTGGCAAGGCTTGAAATTCTGTCCGACGCTTTGCATCAATGGATGGAACAATCTTCCCCAGATATGGTGTATTGGCTGGAAGCATACAATACGAAGCGGAGTGGTCCGCGGGTTTCGTTGCGAGGTGCTCCCTTGGATGTTGGACCGGCCTTAAGGAAGGAGCTGTTCTCGAAAGTGCCGAGTGTGATTTTGACCAGCGCGACACTGGCCGTTGGGAACGATGAACAGTTCAACTTTTTCCGTTCGAGGGTTGGTTTGACCCAATCGAATCATTCGCAGATTGGTAGTCCGTTTGATTATGAGCGACAGGCAGAACTGATCTTGGTTCAGGGGATGCCGGATCCGTCCCAACAGAAGGGACAGTTTCGACAACAGACGGTTGAAATGATAAAACGCTACGTTGAACGTACCGACGGTCATGCATTTGTCTTGTGCACCAGTTATGACATGATTCGCTTTCTAACTTCTGCACTCTCCTCGTGGTTAACTGAAAAGCAACTTGGCATTATTAGTCAGGGTGACGGTGTACCACGAACAGAAATGGTACGCCGTTTCAAAGAGAATCCACGCGCAGTTCTATTCGGGACAGATAGTTTTTGGCAGGGAGTGGATGTGCCGGGGGATGCTTTGCAAAACGTTATTATTCCACGTTTACCATTTAGTGTTCCTGATCAACCCTTGCTGGAAGCTCGATTGGAAAAGATCAAAGCGGAAGGGGGCAATCCTTTTATGGATTTCCAATTACCTGAAGCGACTATTAAATTCAAGCAGGGTTTTGGCCGCTTGATTAGAACGCGTAGCGATAATGGTATTGTGGTGGTTCTGGACCCAAGAATACGTACTAAATTCTATGGTCAACTATTTATTGACTCGTTGCCCAAAACGACGATTGTTACCGAATCGGTGGCCCAGCAGGAGTTTTAATGCTCGTGGCCCGCATGAGGATCATCGCTAGGAGCAAGATTAAACGAGCCATCGAGACCGCCGATTCCTTCAAGCTGCCAATGGGAGGCTCTTGATTCCGGAAAGATCTGACGCCAATATTGAATCCGAAATGCGAGCGATTCTTTCAGGTCACCCTTTAGTGGTAGTATATATTCCTGGACAAGCTGGGTTTCGTTCTTCCTAATGCCTCGTACGGATACGTTTTTGTGAATGATTAAATCATCGGGTTTCCAGCGGTCGATATGATCGAGCAAGAGGTTAATAGGCTGCTTGGCGAATCGTGCTTTTTGTTCTTCAGCCATTGCTTGATCATTTTGATAGAACTCTTCAATATCACGTACCTCGTGGTTGCGGCCTTGTACTGTCAGCATCACCTGATGAGCGTGCCCTAATTGACCGCTTTTGAGATAGCTAAGCCAGACGCGGGTTTGTTCTGCTGCTTGCTCGTACAGATAGTTACGGTTGTTGTACTGGTTCCAGATACTCCAAACGCCAAAGCTGATACCAAGAAAGAGTCCCACGGTGGCAAGTCGTTTTCCCGTATATATTCCAGGTTCTCGTTTAATGTACCAGTAGCCAATGATTCCAAAGATGAAACCAAAAGTGGGAATGATAATTAATCCGGAAATATAAATCGCCAGTGGTGCTAGTACGGCGAAGACAACGGAAGTCATTGCTGCCCAATGGATACGACGATATCCAGTTTCTTCTCCCCAGCCATCATGTGAGTTTGGTGATTTGTAGGGTGATCGTTCCTCAGCCACAGTTGGAGTTCCCGTTGATAAATCTGGAAATAGTCTTCCGTATTTCTACGTATATTAACTCGACAGTGCTCGCTGTAATTCCTGAATCGAAGTTACACCCTGGGCTAAATGGAGAATTCCTTCTTGCTGAGTGGATTTATTGCCAAGCTGTATAGCCAATCGTCGAATCATATCAAGGTCTGGTTGAGTAGCGATTGCCTGACGCAGTTGATCATCCATTGTGATCAGTTCAAAGATCCCCGTTCTTCCGGAAAATCCGTTCCCCGAGCAATCTTCACATTTCTCAGGCAGATTTCCATTTTCGTCTGGCACCGGCTGGAAGTGCTGATACAGAACCTGTACATGTGAGGGCGGCAGGCCGAGTTGTTGAATATATTGAGGACCGGGCTGGAACGGTTGCTTGCAAGGATCACACAACTTACGGCACATCCGCATATGAAGCACCCCATTTAGACATTTGGCAAATTTGTCCGGGGCAACGCCGAGTGAGCGAATTTTGTGAATCGCCTCCACGCCGTCAGTAGCATTGATGGAAATGATCGACATGCGATTGTTATTCAATGCTTCTTCGCAGAGTGTATCGAGCGTATCTTTATCTGGTATTGAAGGTAAGACGTAGACATCAGGNTCTTTGAGTCTNGCCTTCGCGATTTGTTTTGGGAAGGTTTCTCCGGCAGNCAGATCGACTTCCATTGTTTCGATGTTTTCAACTTCAGTTTCTTTCAAACCTCNGGGCTCTAGGCAGATAAAATCCCGCATNAANCGGTCGGTTGCACCGAGTGCATGAGACCAGANTGTAGATAACCCTCCCCCNTTNGCAGGTGCGGANATAATGAAAATCCCACTNTGGATCTGCTGAGATTGATCTTCCATGTANTTTCCCGTNAGCCGTTTNAANTCTTCCAGAACGGCATCACGGATTCCCAGNTCATGGATTGCCTTAAANCGNGGTTTTTTTGTTTGCAGCTTTAGGATAATTCGTTCGCCGGTTTGAGTACCGNCNGTGGTGATATGACAACGACGTCCGAGTTCACCNGTGTTGGCAGTGAATTCTCCCTTTTGTTCGCTGACACGATCCTGAGCATTGAGATGCGCGAGCGTTTTCATCACCGCTACCATCATTGTGGCATTTTGAGGGTCAAGCAGAGGAAGCTGCTGCCATAATCCGTCCACTTCGATCTGAGATGTGGCACCTTGTACGGTGCAGTCAATGAGTATCCGCTCAGCATCATTGATAAGTGCTTCATAGAGCACTTGTTTCACGGGTACAATACCCATCGATTGCCGACATTGGATTTCGGCGGTTTGGTTTGCTGCGTTGTCGCCCGTAGTTGAACGTAGAACAACAGGGGGGCCCATTTCATTTGGGTTCAGACCTTCAGTGTCAGTTGCCATTGTTGCGGTTGAATTTCCTCAATGGGTTGTGAAAAAATGGTGGAATAGTTAATTCCTAGACTAAATAATACCCGGCGTCGAAACATTAATACCTTTAATGGCCATCTTAAGAGCATCTCGATTTGGTGCAACCTTAAACGCCGTTTCGCGATCGATTAGTTCGTCATCAATTAATTGCTTAAGACTCATTGTGAAGTCCTGCATGCCTTCTTCTGCACCAATTCGAATGGCGTCAGGAAGTTTTTCGTCGTGACCCTCGAGCACTAACTTGGTAATCATTGGAGTAAAGGTCATTATTTCACAGGTGGGCACTCGACCAACCCCCTCTCGAATCGAAGGCAGTAGTTTCTGAGCGACAATCCCTTTCATGTTAAAAGCGATGGCACTGCGGATGGCACCGTGCATTTCTTCCGAGAAGAGGTCAAGAATACGCCCGATGGTGGTGGCTGAACTTGAAGCGTGAACGGTGCCAAATACGAGGTGGCCTGTTTCCGCGGCATGGATCGCCGTCATAAACGTTTCTTCATCACGCATTTCACCCACGAGAATGATATCGGGGTCCTCTCGTACGGCGTGCTTCATTGCAATTTCAAAATCTTTCACATCCTGTCCAACTTCCCGTTGGTTGATGAGGCATTTATCCTCCGTGTAGACGAATTCGATGGGGTCTTCAAGAGTCAGGATGTGCTTGCGATAGATACTGTTGATATAGTTCAGCATTGAAGCAATGGTGGTTGACTTGCCGGAGCCAGTAACCCCGGCCAGTAGAACCATCCCCTGATCAAAGTGACATAGTGTCTCCATCACAGGAGGTAAATGAAGTCCGCGGAAGTCAGGGATCCAGTTACTAATACGACGAGCGACTAAACCGATATTGCCGAGTTGTGTCAGCATGTTCACACGGAAACGCCAGGTCTCCCCATCCACATCGACAGTGTAGGCAAAGTCAGCACCCCCTTCATCTTCGAAGATTTTCTGATTCTTCTTGTCCATCATGGGGAACAGCAAACGAACCATTTCTTCCCGTTCGATAGGTCCGCGATTTAACTCACGAAGCGTTCCGTCAACGCGAACGATCGGAGGACGGCCGACTTTGAGGTGCAGGTCGGATCCTTCCAGTTTTACTAGCGCGCGGAAAATCTTATCGACTTCGAGTTCTTCCTTCTTTTGAAGGAATCGCTCCATAACCTGTTCAACATTACCTGCTGATTGTTCTGTTGAGGCCATCTTGTACTACTCCACGTATCCACGGGGTTCTGCCGGGCTTGTTTAACTTAAATTGTCTGAAGAGCTCAGACGTCTAATTGAAAAGTTGACTGTTAGGATTGTTCTCCGATTTCACAGTATAGACAAGTATAGCACATGGATTTAACGGTGCGAGTTTACATAGATCACCGTACATATCGTGGAAAAGTTTGCTAACAAACCTTTCAGTTCTCGAGCTTATAGCTAGCCCGCAAATAATCTATAATGAAAATTGCATAATTCAAAAGATAGATACTTTTTGTTGGGCGAATAGTTTATGGGTCAGTTTTTGTTACATCGCCGGCAAATAATGGCAGCAGCGGTGGCCGGCCTTTCTATGTTTGATTTACCCCGCCTTTCCGCGTCAGAAGACCCATTTAAAGGCTTGCCTATTGGAATTCAAACTTTCTCATTGCGTGGGTATAACCTGCTTGAAACCATTCGTCATATTCAGGGAATGGGGCTTCATTTTGTCGAGTTTTATCCGGACCATGTTCCTCAGACGATCGATGAGGAAGGCTTGAGAAATCTTAACCAATTGTTAAACAAGGCCGATATCAAAATGGCAGCTCATGGCGTTTGGAGCTTCAGTAATGATCACGAGTTTAACAAGAGCATCTTCGATTTCGCTAAACGATTAGGGGTTAAATGCTTAACGGCTAACCCGGCGCCGGATTCGTTTGAATCACTTGATAAGTTGGTTGACGAGTATAAAATCCGAGTCGCGATCCATAACCATGGGCCGGATGCTTTGTACGATAAAATTAGCTCAGTAGTTGATGCAGTGAAGGACCATCATCCACTCATTGGATCCTGTGTCGATACGGGACACTTTATTCGTAGTAAAGAAGATCCTGTTGAAGCCATCCTGAAACTGAATAAACGAGTGTTTGCTTTGCACATCAAAGATGAAGCTAAGATGGAGAAAGTTTCTCACAACACCATCATTGGTGAGGGCCATCTCGATGTAGCTGGTGTATTTCAAGCCTTAAAGAAGGTGAAATTCCCAGTTGATGGATCCATTTCACTAGAGTATGAAGCCAACCCTCAAAATCCGATCGATGATATTAAGCAGTGTATTGAAGTCGCTAAAGATGCCATCGCTAAAATCCACTAACTTGATGAAACAGGTAACAAGGACAAGAGCCTCAATCAATGCTTGCTAATCGAATAATACCTTGTCTGGATGTAGAGAGCGGTCGTGTTGTTAAAGGCACTAACTTTGTCAACCTGCGTGACGCTGGAGATCCAGTTGAAGTGGCATCTCGCTATGAACGAGAAGGGGCCGACGAATTAGTCTTCTTGGATATTACGGCGAGTCATGAAGGTCGCGATATCATGCTGGATGTTGTAAAGCGGACAGCCGAGCAGATTTTTATGCCTCTGACGGTTGGCGGTGGTATTCGAACGATCGACGATATTCGTTCATTGCTAAATGCCGGTACGGATAAAGTTTCTATTAACTCTGCGGCTTGTAAGGATCCTGAATTTGTACGTGAAGCTGCCAGGAAATTCGGAAGTCAGTGTATCGTTGTAAACATTGATCCCAAGCGGATTCAACGTAATGGTCATGAAGTTTGGGAAGTCCATATTAATGGAGGACGTAAGCCAACAGGCCTGGAAGCTGTTCGCTGGGCTCAGGAAGTTGAAAAGCTCGGAGCCGGTGAGATTGTGCTTACCAGTATGGACTGCGATGGTACGAAAGATGGTTATGACATAGAGATTACTAAGGCAGTCAGCGAAGCCGTTTCGATTCCTGTGGTAGCTAGTGGTGGGGCAGGCTCACCAGATCATCTGGCGGATGCAATCCTGTTGGGGAAAGCGGATGCTGCTTTGGCTGCCAGTATATTTCATTTTGGCGAATATACTATTCAGGAAACCAAGCAGCTTATGTCTGAACGCGGAGTTCCTGTTCGACTTTAGTGGCCTCGAATGCATAAAATAAGGGCTTAGCTGTTCGAACGCTTCCCCAGTTTGGGTTTGTCTTGAATTTATCACCTTCTCAGATCGATTTTCTATGTAAAGCGTGCAAATCGCCGATGAGTGCGCCCGTTGAAGCAGCCGGTAAGAAAGGTGCCTGCCCGGCATGTCAAGCAGTGATGGAAATCCCTCTTGTTAGTCTTGAAGGGAAGCTGGCAGATGTTCGTGATGGGAAATGTGTCGTTCTGATTCTTAAGGCTGAGTATCATCGGGCTGAAAAGGGAGAGTACTACAGGTTTCGCTGTCGGGTCTGTGACCAAGGATTATCTATTCCGGCTGACAAAGGACATAAGAAGATTCAGTGCACCAGCTGTGAAGCTGTTTCCCGCCTCAGCTTAGCAGTGTTGAAGTCTGACGACTTGGACGTCTCGGCAGATCAGCCAGGCGAAACTACTGAGAGCCATGCAGTGTCCACAGAGCCTGACAAGATTTTATTTGAGTGTAAGGAGTGTCGTCAGCAGGTACGTGTGCCGAAGGAACATGCCGGTAAGAAAGGGAGGTGTCCGAGCTGTCGGGCCACAGTTGAGATTCCGTATTATTCAACCGTCACCGGTTTTCGAGTTAAACAGTCGGTTCTCCAATCCCCTCTAAAACCGCTGGCACCGGTGCAAGTGAATCTGACGGCACCGGACTTATTTAAGAACTACGTGCCTGAATCTCCTTTGAAGGCGGGCAATTGGACCTCTGCCGGCGCTTCCAAACGAACCAAATTTTTGGGACCGAAACAGTCGCCGGTGAAGCGAGAAGGTCTTCCCTGGGAGAATCCGCCGGAACATGGGGGACGCTTCTGGCCAACTTGCAGAATAATTTTGTTCAGCCCTAATATTGCGTATCAACAGATTTACGAAGATGACGGGCTGGGCAATCCGATTGGATTTGCAGTTCTCGCTCATATGTTAGCCACGATTCTTTTTGCAATGGCGATGGTGCCGGTTCTGGCCGTGGCCTGTATGTTAGCGGAACCACATATGGCTCATGGCATCGATTATCTGAAGCTGGTCCGACAGTTTGCTATCGGTGTTGGGGTTTGGTTTACAGCGGGACTCTTGGTTATTCCACTGTTGATGTTTTGTTACGGAGCGATGTTGCATGCGGCAGCATTTGTTGTGGGCGGTACGGACAAGCCTTTTGCAACAACTAATCGCATGCTGGCCTATAGTTTTGGTGCAAATCTGCAAACACTTGCGGTTCCTTTTCTGGGACCGGTTTTATTCCTTATTTGTTGGTGTTGGCAAATGTGTTGTGGAATCTCTAAGACTCACGAGAAGTCGATGGGTCAGGGATTTGGAGTATTTTTGTTGTCCACTTTAGTTCCGGGAATTTTCATTGGACTCATGTTGGCGATGACCAAATAATAAAGTCATGTTAAAAAGATTTTATATGATGTTGTTGATGGCAGCTGTTTTGACTAGCAGTTCACAGGTATCTGCGCAGCAGATCATTTTGACTTCCCCACACGGGCAATTTGCCGAACATTGGTATGAGAACTTGGGGTCGTCATTCCATCTGGAAAGGAGCTTTCCAAGAGGTGGCTGGTTTTTTAACTGGGGAGCACCAGTGGTTCCGCCGTTTGGAGGCTATGACGGACGAGATACTCGATTTGGTGTCGGGCTTCGTAAGGGTAATTTAAGAGGCCGCTTTAATCTTTGGATGAGCCAGGGAATGGATCGTTCGCTGATTATAAATGCTCCTTATATCACCGTCCCTCATGCGGGCTATGGTTCTATCCAACATGGCAGTTGGCGTCCATTTGTGACGGGCTGGACACCTGCACTTGGGGGGCAGCCTCAATGGCAGTACCCGTTGAAAAAATTTGTGGATTCTGCTGAAGCGGCGCAATTAAAAGTTACTTCCAGTGATGTCAGAGAGCCAGAGCAGATTGAACGTATTCGGCAAACACTAAAGGCTCCCCAGCAGGACCCTCCTTTGACCTTGATCAATGGTCAGCAACGTTAGGACGCTGACACGCAATAGCGGAGATCACCTAGTAGGATTCAGACCAGCTTGCAGATGTTGGTTTTGAATACGCTTGTTTCGCCGATGTTGTAGGTTTCGCGCATAAAAAAGCTCCCAAAATGCAAGTGGATCCCAGGGGGGCAGAGAATTCCAACTTTCATCTCGGGAGCGATTGGATTGGCGATTCCCTGGCTAATGGCATCCGTGCCTTGAAGCCTGGAAATCATGCTGGGGAATGTTTTCCCCAACAGGGCGGGAGATTAATCGACAAGCCGTGGAGAGGTCAAGATGAGTTTGACTTACTTAGGATTTATTTGAGTAAAGATCCTGATCGGCTCGTTCAAAGAATGCTGCAGCGCTGTCACCTGCCTGCTGTCTTGCAGAACCCGTTGAACAACTCAAACCGATATTTGCGGCTTCAAATCGTTCTTCAATTTGATTACAAAGCGTACCCAGTTCCTGCGGGGATTCAGTGATCAATAGAACGAATTCATCTCCCCCCCAACGAAACAGCGTACCAATCTTAGAGGTTTGATGGAGCAACGTACTGGCCGCTTCCTGAAGTAGTGAGTCACCTGCCAAATGCCCTTGTTGGTCATTGACTGTTTTGAACTCATCTAAGTCAATAATGATCAACCCTATATCACAACGGGTCTTTAGACCAAGTGCCAAACGGTATTCAAAATCTTTTCGGCTGGGCAAGCCAGTAATGTGATCGTTCCTAATCGCTGCTCCAGGTTGACCCCAGCGACCTTTCACTAAATAGCCCAATGCAAAACTAGCAGCAATCAAAAGAAGAAGTTGTAATTCCATGGCAGTTGAATTTTGGGGACGCGAATACGTGAGCTTAACGATGATTCTTATTGTGTCGTATAATATCAGCTTCTAACAGTAACTTACTTTCTTTACTCTACATCTTCACCGTACGTCATGAGCGACATCATATTTAAATGGGAGAAAGTATCCAAGAATTTCCCAGGCGTGAGGGCTTTAGAAGATGTTTCGATTTGTCTTTTTGCAGGTGAAGTCCATGCTATTGTCGGCGAAAATGGTGCCGGCAAAAGTACGCTCATCCACATGGCAGCCGGAGTGTATTTGCCCGACGAAGGTGGAATACAAATCACGGATGGTACTTCCTATTCGACGCCCGTAGGTGCTCGTAAGAATGGCGTCGTCACAGTTTTTCAGGAAGCAGAGCTATTCGATCATTTGAGTGTTGCTGAAAATATTGCGTTGCTGCAGGGACTCCCGGTGGAGAAAGCAGGCTTGGTGAACTGGTCGCAAATTCAGGAAACGGCAACGTCATATCTTCAGGGGCTCCCGGACCCAATAGATCCCCGGATGGCCGCTTCAACATTATCGGTTGCACAACGGCAAATGTTACAAGTTGCATCTGCAGTTGCCCAAAACGCCAGAGTTCTCATTCTAGATGAGCCAACGAGTGCCTTAAGTGTATCGGAGACTACCTGGCTGTTTCGTCAGATTGAAAGCTTAAAACAAACTGGTGCTGCGATTGTTTATATTTCGCATCGACAGGAAGAAGTCTTCCAGCTGAGTGACAGAATTAGCGTTTTGCGTGATGGTGAACTGATTTGGACCGAGCCTGTTGCTAACGTGACGAACTATTCGCTTATTGAAGCGATGGTTGGACGCAAGCTCGACATTGATGGTCAGCGAGAAAACACCTCGCCGGTAAAGGCACCTGTTCGTTTGGAGATAAGAAACCTAAGTGATCACGAGCAAGTCATCGAGGATGTCTCGCTTTCCGTAAAGGCAGGTGAGGTCGTAGGGATTTATGGTCTCGTAGGAGCTGGGCGTACAGAATTCGTTGAAACGTTGTTTGGAATTCGCGAACGCGCTCGTGGTGATGTGTGGATTGATGGAGACCCTGTCAGGATTCGTACGCCAAACGAGGCAGTAGCCAATGGTATTGGTTTAGTTACCGAAGACCGATTGAATCAGGGGATCTTTCGTTGGCATGATGTTTCTGAAAACACCGTTGCCGCTGCCCTACGGCAGTTAGGCAATGGTCCCTTTACCAATTTGGCTCGGGAGCGCGTTGCGACACAAAATATAAAAGAACGGCTCAATGTTAAATTCGCCAGTCCTCATCAGGCCATTGAAAATCTGTCAGGCGGGAATCAACAAAAAGTGCTTGTGGGGCGCTGGTTATTGAATGAACCGAAAATCCTTATTCTCGATGAACCAACGCGAGGGGTGGATGTTGGGGCAAAGGAAGAAGTGCATAATATTATTAGTGAACTGGCTACTGCTGGATGCACGATCGTCTTCATTAGTTCTGAGTTGCCAGAAGTTCTGCGATATAGTCAACGCATTGTAGTTTTTCGCGACGGTCAGATTTCAGGCGAGTTAACGGTGGATGAAGCAACCCCTGAACTCGTAGCAGAACTGGCCTTTCCGGCGGAAAAATCCAAGCGGGTGGGTCAAACCGACAATACGTTGATACGTCACCGCTCAATGATGGGCCAGCATGTCACAGAGTTTGCTTTGGCAGCAATCTCGGCAATTTTGATGCTGATTCTCAAATGGAAGAATCCAGCATTCGACTTTTCCGTTTTGCTTGTCAATGTTATTCCCTGGGCAATTTTGGGATTATCTGCAGCCATCGTGATTATTGTGGGAGCCATTGATATTTCGATTGGTTCTCTTCTGGGGCTGGCTACAGCCGCCGGCGGCATGGTGATGACCTCCGGACTACCACCCTCGTTAGCTATTGTTATGGGCGTCACGGTTGCCGTCGTGGTCGCAGTGGTAGGAAGTTTACTCAATGCGGCCATGTCGATTTGGGGCAATGTTCATCCAATCGTTGTAACTCTTGGTATGTTGTATGCGTTTCGGGGATTGGTTTCCGCGCTTATGAATGGTGAGTCCATTATCGATGTCCCAGAAGTCTTCACCTGGATTGCTCGCAAAGGTGATTTTCCAACGTCGTTGGTTTATGGAGCTTTGATTTTTGTCTTGGTCCATCTCTTTATGACCCGGCATCGAGTTGGAAGACACCTTTACGTTGTTGGTAACTCGGAAACCGCGGCCAGTCTACTTGGCATTCGAAAAACGGTGGTTTGGTGTTGGGCGTTCGCTTTAAGCGGAGTTCTTGTGGCGCTTTCCGGACTGTTACAACTCGCAACCACCACTCAAATGCAGGCAACCCTTGGCGAGACTTGGGAATTAGATGCCATTGCCATTGCTGTGATTGGAGGCGTTTCGATCACCGGAGGGCGTGGAACTGTTCCGGGTGTGGCATTGGGTGCGATCTTGCTTAAAACATTGCAGGCAGTGCTTATCCAGTTTGAGGCTTCTGCAGGGAAGATCAAACTTGTTGTGGGATTAGTCATTCTTATCGCGATTACCGTGGACCATCTCAGTGCTCATCATCTTGTTCGCCGCGGCCAGCGAACACGCCAGCGCGCAAGGAGGGGTGGCTCATGAATCGCGTTAAGTTAAAGTCAACTTTCCTTACACTGCTTGTTCCAATGTTACTCTTCTTGATTGCCATGACCATTGTGATCACCAAGGTGGAACGACCGGCAGCACTCATTCAAACAGGTATTGAATGGATGGAAGTCGGCATACTGGCGATGGCTATGACTGCGATCATTATTACTGGTGGTATTGATTTGTCGGTCGCATCTATTGTGGCTTTGTGCGTTGTGACAACAGGAGTTTTGTTTGATGAATATTCATGGTCATATCCAGCAGCAGCGAGTGCAGGGATAGCCATCGGCGTCTTCGCCGGCGGTATTAATGGGCTGGCAATTGTGCAAGGTCTTTCGCCGCTGATTGTGACTTTGGCAACCATGGCACTTTATTCCGGTCTGGCACTATCAATCGCTCCTGAAGCCGGGATTCAAATGCCCATTGATTTGGAAGAGGCGATTTACTTTGGGAGATGGCCCGCTCAGTACTTCATCTTTGTCATTGTTCTTTTGCTGACTCATGTTCTTTTGCATCACACCAGAAGTGGCCGTACTTGCTTCTATTTAGGTGAGAATCCAGTGGCAGCTCGATATGTCGCCTTGCCGATAAACCAAATCCGGCTAGGCGTTTATCTACTTAGTGGATTATTAGCAGGGGTCGTGGCAGTGATGTATGTTATGTCGCGAACAACAGCTATTGCGATTGCTCATCAAGGTGCGGAGTTGAAGGTCATCGCGTGCGTGGTGGTTGGCGGTACGTTGATTACCGGTGGGCACGGTTCGATCGCTAGGACCTTGTTAGGGCTTTGCGTTATGGCCTCGTTAGATATCTGCTTAGACCTGATGGCAAATGATTACTCATGGATGGACGCGCGTGTTAAGATGATCGTGATGGGCGTGTTAGTTATTGCCATCGCCGTTTGGAATCAATGGTTGGCTAAGCGATTGAATTGATACAATAACTCTTGTGTTCACCCGCTGTCTTACGTCTGAGGAGGCTCAAATAGGATGTGGTATAAATCTCTGATCTGTTTGACCTGGGTATTAGTCCTATCCACCACAAGCTTCGCTCAACAGTCCGGTCGCCAGCCATCGGTTCAGTTTCCTCAGGTGACGCAGCTTGTGGGCAAGCAATTGCCGGAGATCAAGATCCTAAACTCCGGGGGAAAACCATTATCGACATCCGACTTGCATGGCCAGCACACAGTGCTTGTTTTTGGCTGTTTGACATGACCCCCTTTTCTGAGAAATGTTTCTAGTTTGGAAACGGTCGCGGTGGATTATCGAAGCAAGGATGTAGCGTTCTACTACATTTATAAGGCACTCGCTCACCCTGAACACAACGGTTACGTCCAACCATTTACTCTTCAGGAACGATTGATGCACGTAGCCGAAGCAAAGCGGACGTTAGGTTCAAGCATTGAATGGCTCTGCGATAATATGCAGAATGAGTTTAAGCAGGCCTTAGGTGGAGCCCCAAATAGTCAGTTTGTTATTGATCCTGAGGGAAAAATCATAAGTGCATCAAGTTGGAGTAATCCAGCCGGGCTTCGAGAAACACTCGCAGGCCTTGTCGGTGAGGTTATTCCCCCCACGACGATAGAAGAATTGGGATTGAAGCAATTGCCACCGCCTCGTTTAGCAGCAACAGGAGTGATTGCCCGTCCACAGATGCCAAGCTCCATGCGAGCTATTGTTGTAAAGCCCCAACCGAGTCTTGAACCCTATTATGTAAAGCTTCGAGCGGAGGTTGGCAGTGGATTTATGCAGGAAGGTTTAGGTTGGCTTTACATCGGATTCCATTTAGATCCTCTGTTGGGAGTTCATTGGAATAATCTGGCCCCACCACTTGAGTTTAATATTGAAACACCTGAAGGCCTCTGTATTGCTTCCTCGCGTGGTATGGCTCCGGTTGTTAAGACAGAAGCAGATGCTGATCCGCGTGAATTTCTTTTGGGGCTTGAATGGGATTCAAAGATTCTACCTAGAACCGATTTCAATAAGGCGGAGTTGATTTTAGAGGTGAATTACTATGCTTGTCACGATAACGGTTGGTGTAAACCATTTAAGCAACGTTATCATATTCAACTTGTCCCGGATCGAAACGCAGGGAGCGTTCGCTCGCGGGGTCGTTCAGGAGGTGGTTTCCGGAATCGTTAGGCTGAGTACTGGATGTCGACGGCCTGACCGGTGAGCGCGCTTTGTTCTACGGCTTGGGTAAATTCCATATAACGAACGCCTTTGGCAAAGTTATTGAATTCGATTTGTTCTATACCCCGGATGGCATTAATGAACTCTTCTTCTACTCTCCAATCTACAGCTAGTTCTTCTGAAATATTCACTTCTTTCATGTGTGAGTCACTCGCAGCACCGAAGTACAGTTTGTTATCTGGAGCCATGACATACTTGAGTGTTCCTTCGCTTCCATAAAGGTGTATTTGTGGACCGGGGCCATGATGAATTACGCCACTCATGTGGTAGATACCACGGGCACCACAAGGCAATTCCGTGATTACCTGAACGGAGTCCGGAGTGCCTACCGGTTCCTGCTTACCGGTTTCTTTATTATGTCGCGTTGGTGTAAATGTTTGCGTGCTTGCCACCACCCGAACGGGATCTGCGATCCACCGAACCAGCGGTTCGTGGATAATTCCCAGAGCTAGCATATTAATGCCACTATAAGGTCCGGACTGTCGCCAGTGCAGGGGCGTATCGGAATGGGCGTAGGCATCATTAGTTCCCCAGACGACAACTTCGCGTAATTCACCAATTTCCCCCGCGTCCAAATACTGTTTCACGACTTTGTGCGCTCGCATTCCGAGCGGACTGGGAACGATTTGTGTCACGAGTTCAGGATGTTGCTGGCTAGCAGCATACATTTGGCGGGCTTCATCGTCGTCCATCGCCATACGAGCTTCAGTGAGCACATGTTTCCCGTTCTCGAGTGCGGCGAGGGTGATCGGGCAATGCAGGTAAGGCCAGGTGCCGATACAGATTGCATCGATCATAGAATCTTCAACTACCTCCTGCCAAGATTCATAAACCTTCGCGATATTGTATTCCTGGGCGGCCTTTTGGGCTGATTCGAGCGAACGATTGCAAACCGCTTCCAGAGTAACGTTGGGACATGCCAGTAGTCCCGGAGCATGGCGCAAACGTGTGTTTGCACCAAATCCAATCACACCAACCCGGATTGTATCCATACTTTTCCTGCCTATTTGCGACTGACAAGGGTGAAAGGAAGTGAGACTTAAAAGTTGAAGTCACCAATATTCTCTTTGGTGAAGACGATGGGTGGGCCCAAAATCGCCTGACCATCTTTGACGACCACACCTTTAATACGGCCGAAGTCATAAGTACCATCCGACAATTCTCCCTTGGCTTTTAAATGGTGTGCGACAAACACCGTTAAATATCCCAGATCGACGGGATTCCAGAGAGCGAACTTTGAGCAGGATCCATTTTCTACGAAAGGCTTCATGCTTGATGGCAATCCGACACCAGTGACAAAGATTTTGCCCGACTTTCCGGCATCTCCAACGGCTTTAGCTGCTCCCGGAACAGCAACTGAAGTGAGACCCCAAATTCCAGCGATATCTCCGTGCGAGTTTAAGGCTGCGGTTGTCATTTCCTGAGCTTTACTTTGGTCTTCTCCAGGCATAAGGGTTTCGAGGAGTAGCATCTGGGGATACTCTTTTTCAATCCGGGCCTTCATGAATTTAATCCAGATGTTCTGATTAGACGCAGTGGGAGTACCGGAGACGATTAGAAATTTCCCAGCAGGCGTTTTCCCTTGTTCTTGCAGCCCTTCGATCATAATGTTGACCATCGTATCTGCAATGGCCTCATTCGAAGCCTGATTTACAAAGATCTGCCGACGAGAGTTCTCCGGACTGGCATCCGTATCCCAGGTCATGACGGTGAAGTCTTCGCGAGCAGCAGAACGTAATGTGGAGGAAATCGCATCCGGATCATTGGGAGCAACCGCCAGCACATCGAAATCCTGCGCCATCCATGTATTCAGCATTCGTACCTGATCCTCATGGATTGCAGATGTGGGTCCATCGTAATGAACATTGATATTTAATTCTTCACCGGCTTCCCGAGCTCCTTTACCGGTGGCTTCAAAGTAGGAGATGCCAACCAATTTGGGCATCACGCCAATTCTTAAACTCGCTTCAGGTGTCCCCGACTCTTCAATTGGTGAACTCCCCTGCTCCGTTTCGCTTGAACAGCCTAAAAACCAGCTCAGGGATATAAAACTGAGGATCAAATAAAGCGATGACGTGTAAGCGTTCTTCATGACAGTAAAATTCCAAACGTTTCTGTATTTCGGGAGTGTAATCCTTTCCTAATTCTATCAGATGAGAATCACGAAAAAAGTAAGCGTTCTAATGCCCTAAGAGTAAGATCCAGTCAGGTTGGCTTTCAATAGTCGACTTGCTCCAATCGGTAATATCGCGAAACGAATTTTTAATCGCCTCCGCCCGACCATCCTCCACCAGTCGTTTTGGAAGTGGGATATAAAGTGTGCCAGCAGGCTTTCCTTGATGGCTTCGGGAGGCTAATGTCTCCTTTGTTCTGAGGTGAGCATGCTCTTCAATAAACAGACGCCGCTCTTTTAATGGAATCCCCATAGTAGGTTCGAGGAGATAGATCACATCGTCAGAGGTGGTCTGCTTGTTGAGTTGTTCAAAGAATGCTGCTGCGTCGCCATTTCTGCTTAGTAGGTCATGACGTAGCCCGTTTGAATCGGTAAGCCGCTCAGCGTATTGAGATCTGATGAAGGTCTTGTGTCCTAAGGCTGCGACGCCATAGAGTGATGGAATCAGCGTGAACGTCGCTAGCAGAAATACCGCGGGAACTCGTATTTGCAAGCTGGACGCTGTACAAGTATTCCAAAGTGCCGGCAGGAGAAGTGGTAATATGGCAATCGCAGCCGGTCTTAGAAATCGCGTATCCATATGGATGGCGCTTCCACGAACCAGAAACACGACTAATACGATACTGAATCCCAGCAGGTGGCCAATTAAAAGCGGTTTGGCTTGCTCAATGTTTGATGCGATAGACTTGTCTTTGGGCGAGGAAGGGGAATGTTTTTTTAATATCCACCAAACCAACAGTGCAGCCGGTAAAAACAGCCATCCTTCTGAACCGTCATGATGACTACCCATCGGCGGCAGAAGATCAAGCGTAAATTTATTAAGTAATGTTCCAAGGTCGGTCATCGCGAATAACCATGCTCCCGGGATCCAAAGCAGGGGGGTCCATTGGATGGGTGAATCGACTTGGGTTGGATTTCCTTCCGGAATCATACCGAGCCAAAAAATGAATCCGGAAACTACGCTGGCATTGATACACCAGTTAATAAATGCGCGTTTGCTGACGCGCTCGGTATAAATTAGCCATAACCAGCCCACGCCGAATCCCACACAGCTTAAACCGGCACTGTACTTCAGTAAAACCAACATGGGGGTCATCGCCCCGGCTCCGGCTGCGAGGTATACGGAGATAAGCTTGGATTGATCCGAAACGGTGGCTTTGTAATTCAATAGAAGTATGGCAGGGAAGAACGCCCAATAGAAGAATTCACCACCATCGTAGAGATAGAAGTTAGCGTGGCTATATCGAGCAGTTAAAAAACAAAGAAAAATCCAGGGTAAGCCTTTCGGGGGACAGACTAACCTGAAAAACCAAAACCAAAAGAAAATACCTAACCCCCACCCGATGAAAGTTGTCCATTGAATGACTTGCCCGCTGCTGAGATTGGTCCCAATAGCTGCGGCTGACTGATCAACAAGTGCAGGAATAGCTCCGTATGATGCTGGCCACCAGGTAATGGGTGAGCGTCGATCCTGAGAGAGGTCCTGTGGGTCAACTGAGGTTAGGACCGTAGGTTTTATTCCGTGACTTGTGGCATTGGCTAATAGATAGGTACCGACATCGGTGGCAATGGCGGGTCGTTGAGCGAATGCCGCATAGGCACTGATTCCCAGAACCAGTAAAACCGCTAACCAGCCCCCCTTCTCCACCTGTTCTGATTGTGAAGTGGCGATTACTGGTTGCTCAGTATTCATTAAAGTGCTTACGATAAGAGGTCATCGAGCGGTGGCAGGTGCCCCGGGAGTTGCTGAAAGAGTATTTTTGCAAGCTCTTCCGCAACTTTAGTAGATGCTTCAAGCTCATTAGCAGCAATTGCATCTTCAGCCGAACACACACCCAATAGTAATTGAGAGAAAACGGATTTCGACATAGTTAAGAAGCTCTTACCTGATTTTCCTCGAGTGACTTTTGCTGATCTAGGAGTTAGTGTCAGGGTATAAGCCTTTCCACTAAGGACAAGACCAAGGCTTGTGGGCAGGCTAACTTTGGCCTGCTGAGCGCGATCGTTTAGTAAGTGCCGAACCTGCTTCAGTAAGGTAAGCGGATTGAATACTTTACTGAGGATCACTTCACCACCAACGACGGTACGTCGCAGGAACTCACCACCAGCATTTATCATCAATTCATGCAATGGATCTCCGTCAGGCGCATCCAGACGAACAGGAACATCTTTTTGTTCGATGACATCGCTACAGATTCGTTCTAAGAGATCTGGAACGATATCCTCACGACTACCATCGGTCATCAATTCAAGAATGCGTCCATGTTTAACAATGGCATAACCAACGATCGCATGGTATCCACTTTCGATGGTCAGTTTCTTAGGACCGTCGATGGCGACATAGACTTGTTCAAAGCTGTGGCGGTTTAGCAACCACCGCCAGGTAGCATCGGTGCGCACGACGGCACCAAACCGGCCGTCCAGGTTTTGTTTGTAGAGACGCATCAGAGCTTCTTGCTCGACATGCCTCCAGATACGAACGTTGAGTGGTTGCTGAGGTTCGGCCAGCGGATTGGTTGTTTCCGGCTCTTGCTCCCGTACGTTTTGCCGCAGCAGTGAAAGAATACTTCGTGGCGATGCGACACTGTAATTATGTTGTCCACCGACGCTCCATCCTTGTTTTTGATAAAAAGAAACAGCGGGTGTGTGAAGAACACCCATGATGGCACCCTGTTCAATCATCAATTGCTCGGCTTGTTCCAGTAGTGTAGTACCAATCCCCTCTTTCCGAAATTCGGGCGCCGTGGCCATTTCGCAGATAAAGCCGACAGGTAGTTTTATATCTCCGAATTGGATATCCCGCATTTGCACACGGGCGTGACCGATGATTTGATTACCTAGTTTGGCAACAATGCGGTCGCGTGGTTCATATTGAGGATCTTCCAATTGGGCTGCATAATCGGTAGACGTTGGCAGTCGGAAGATATTCTGGAGAAAACGAAATATCGCGGGGTGATCCCCCGCTCTGCCTGTGGTGACAGTGACTGTCCCCCGCTCAAAGGCAGAATCCCCAAGAACAATTACACTTGCTTGATCTCCATCAAGCGTTATAGTTCGTCGCGTTGTAATGCTTGAACTCATACTACGGAATCCCTCCACGAGTTACATTTGGCTCCATCCGCAAATCCTTTTGCAACTGTACCTTAAGGCGTTTTGGTGCCGGATACCAGTAAATCTAACAAAGTTTTTCCATTAAATAAGATAAGGGAATACTCGCGAGAATCTAAAAGATTAAACGAGTTGAGATGACTTCGGGCTATTTCCAGGTTGGCTTTCAGGGTTTCTTCGTCGTTTGTGAGCAGTGTTCGCAGCTCTTGATGAATCCCCTGTAAGGTTGCGTGCCACCTTGAACGATCGGCGGGTGCAACTTCTTTTTGGACGTGTATCAGCTTCTTATCTATGAGCTTTTCTAATGCCAGAGAATGAGGATGACCGTTCCTGATAGCCTTCCGGGCGAACTTGTCTGGGGAGAATTCCAAATTACGAAGGTCCTCTTCGATGGTTTGTAGTGCATCTACTGGATTTGCTAGTTGGTCAGCAAAAAGTTTGACCGTGGCTGTCGCCATTTGAAAATGCGGCAGCGGGATTTTGAAAAACTGTTTGGCAATATCATCGGTGAGCTGGTCATATTTCCCACCTCCGATGCCATGCACGAAAAGATCTGATAGAACGAGTCGGCAATACATTGTTGTCGTGAGAGCTCGAGGGCGAATCTTGATTCCGGATTGGGCCAGCACTTCTAGTTGATGGATCGCTGATTCTTTATTGCGTTCCAGATTTAACGTTCCATATGACAGTCCGGATTCATCCAGAAGTGTTGTTTCTTCACCCGAGGTTACACAGAAAAGCCGTTTTCTTGAGGGAGCTTGCTCGCTCCAAATCCAAAGTGGCACTTCCACCGCACGGTCGATACATTCTAGCGCAGGTACCGGGTGCGCGCTACTGCGGATCTTATGCACTTTCCGATATTCGATTAGCGACGTGTTGTAAATTGCTTGAAGATTCTCAGCGTTCTGTAAAAGGTGGCAGCAAAATCGGTAGAACTCCCGGGATGAGCAGACGGTACTCAGTGGTAACTCGAGATTTTCAATCCCATGTTCGCGTTCCCATTGATGACGAGCCTGTGCGAATTTTAATCCGGGATGATTGGATGTTGATTGATTGACCAACTCCCAGAATTGAAGGAGATTCTCTCCCGTTTCCTGAATAACTGAATTGGTGACACGTTGAGCAAAAGATTCGAAAAGTTGCTGATCCTGAATTAATGCTTCTTCAAATGGCACATCATCACCATCCCGGTCGTAAAAAACAGGACAGACGACAGGTGTTTCAATCGTTCCTTGCGGAACTTTGATCGACGGTTGCCCGCACAGGTCATTATCGATGATTAGATTAATCGCGGTTGCGGAATGTTCTTTCGCGAGTTGAGCGAGCAATAGGGTTTTGAACCAAACTCCGGGATGAAACAGTTTTGGTTGATGCCCGGATAAGAAAATTCGATTGGCATTGATCTTATTGTTGCAGTTTGTATAACCACCGGTATATTTCAAGGCAGCAGTCTGTAGAGCTTGGCGGCCTGTCGCTCGTAATTCAGCCAGTGGCACTCCGAATATTTGTAGTTTATCGGATTCTTGAATGAGTGAAAGATTGTTCTCCAACAACTGTTGGGATTCTGATAGGGGCGGGTCAATTAAAAATGAACCGTGCTGCTGAGGAGCCCTAAGCTTGCGGTATTGGATTCGAGGTTCACTCATATCAATCCACGTCGTCCAACCTGATTAGGCAAATTGCTTGGTTTTGGCAATGCTTCGATCTAACACCAGATGGTAGTATTCGAGGCGGGTTGTGGCGTCATCAAGTACTCCGCCGAACGATCGTTCTTCATCCAAATAGATGAGTGGAACAGGCCATTCCATTATTTTCAATTCATGCTGAGCCGCCTGAACCCAGAGTTCCAGAGGCATTGCGTAACCGTTTTCGGTCAGATTGAGTTTTCTTAATCCGGATGTGCTGTAAGCTTTGAAACCACAGAACGCATCGGTTAGGGTGATCCCTAGTCGGCGACTGATTTCAGCTGAAACAGTTTGATTGATTTTTCGTCGTTGTTCCGGTGGAGCAGTGTCTTCATCGAATTGCTTTAGGTAACGGCTACCGGAGACAATGTCGACACCGTCGGTACAAGCTTCTACAAATTCCGGAATGCGTTGAGGCTCATGTTGCCCATCACAGTCAATGGTGACGACGGTGTCGTATTCGTGTTCAATCGCATAATCGAATGCCGTGTTAAGAGCAGCACCGTACCCGGAGTTCTGTTGGTGCTGTATAACGATTACGTCATTACGCTGTGCCAGAAGTTCGGTTGTCCCGTCGGTTGATCCATCGTCAACCACAAGCACCTGCGGAC
This sequence comes from Rhodopirellula sp., assembly GCA_002698965.1. Lineage (GTDB taxonomy): Bacteria > Planctomycetota > Planctomycetia > Pirellulales > Pirellulaceae > UBA721. The sequence goes on from PAAT01000103.1 coordinate 29,223, forward strand.
TGTATTTCTTCACAAGATCCAGTACTTCATTGACGTACTTGACTTCATTGAAGACAGGCAATGTAGTGAGAAACTTTTGAGGCATGAAATACCGTGAATACGAATGATAACACTCCGTTATTGCAGGCTCGCGACAACGGATAGGGATGTTGGTGAATGTCTCATTGTATGGACAGACGATTGTTTGCTCAATGAGCATAATACAGAAGTAGGGTTGTGTTAGTGGGTGCAGTTGGATGATGATACGATGACGATCATGATTTTTATTCTTAGATAGCTTAGAGGGGAACCGCATTGCTTCGGATTCGAGCTGCTGTACGACTGGCCTGTTTTAACCAGCCTTTCAAGAGGGCTTTAATAACTGCCGCTTCGATAGGAGCAGAGGCAGTGGAAATTGATGCCCGCTCCGAGCTAGACATGCGCGATCTGAGTGATACAGCGATCCGCCATATCTGTAAATTGTTGGAAGATCAGGGATTGGCAGTAAGTGCGTTAACATTTCAAACGCGGCGCGGTTACAACATATACGCAGACTTAGATCGCCGCGTCGAAGCGACTAAACGTACGATGGATTTGGCGTATAGGCTTGGTGCTAAAGTGGTTGTCAATCGTCTTGGACGAGTTCCAGAAGACAGTAGTCATCCAGATTTTGAAATGCTGCTGGATGTAATGACTAATATCGGCGAACATGGTCAGCGTGTCGGTGTCGCACTAGCGGGAAGAACAGGAACGGAGGATGGTCGGACGATGGCTCAGCTGTTGGAAAAGTTGCCACCTGGGTGTGGTGCAGTCGATTTTGATCCGGCAAGTTTAATCATGAATGGATTTTCTTCATCCGAAGCGGCACAGGCACTGGCACCGTTTATTACTCATATGCATATCAAAGACGGAATGCGTGACATCGCATCTGGGCGAGGTGAAGAAGTCGCGTTTGGTAGTGGCGTCGTCGATTTTGATGAAATCTTTGGCCTGCTTGAACAGCAGCATTATTCAGGTTACTTTACCGTTGATCGTGAGTTTTCGAGGAATCCACAACGGGAGATCGCAGAGACGATAGACCGGCTCAAAAGAATCTAATCCCAACTTGCTTGCGACTATCTATACTAGCAGTGACAATGACGAGAGGAGTTCGGCAAATATCGAGCTCGAAGTGGGTCACTGGAACAATCTATTAAATCAAATCAAGATCATTAATCATTGAGAATTCAAAGGTGTTGTGATGAGTCGAATTGGTAATCTTTCTGCATGTTGTTTAGCGATTGTATTAAGCCTGTTTGTAGTTTCAGAATCTGCTGCACAGGATAAACCGGCTACTACGAACGTTTCCCCCGAAAAGCAGAAACTATATGAGCTGTTTGAAAAGAAGCTAAACAACGTTCAGTTTAAAGGGAACTTTACGGTACTAGGACGTGACCAAAAAGGTGATTTACCTAAAGAGACTTATACGATTAAATCGGTTAAGAAGTTACCTGAAGGCGAATACTGGTTGTTTACGGCTCGAGTACAGTATGGAGGAAAAGACATCACGGTTCCCATGTCTTTACAAGTGCAGTGGGCTGAGACTACTCCAATTATCACTCTCACTAATGCGAATATCCCTGGGCTGGGAACATTTAGTTCTCGGGTGGTAATCTACAAGAATAAGTATGCCGGAACTTGGAGTCACGGCGAGGTTGGTGGGCATTTGTTTGGAACGATCGAACCGGCTCCGGCTGAATCTGAAGAAAAAGACGAGTAACTGATCGTAATTGCTTTCCCAAAAAGAGCTTCTCATGGTAAATGTTGCTGATGTATGCCGTTATTTAGAATCGTTTGCACCTGCGGCTTTGGCTGAAGACTGGGATAATGTTGGCCTCTTAATGGGAGATCGCCAGGATTCCGTCTCCAAAGTAATGACCTGCTTAACAGTGACTAACGCGGTTGTCGAGGAAGCCATTGCCGAAAACGTAAACATGGTTGTGACACATCATCCCATTCCTTTCAAAGGTGTTAAACGTATCAGCACAGATTCACTGACAGGCAGTCTCTTATGGAAGTTGGCCTCTAACGGTATCGCGGTTTATAGTCCTCACACAGCGTTTGATTCTGCTCGAGGTGGAATCAATAAGCAATTGGCGGATGGTTTGGGGCTCTCTGACGTGAAACCCCTGACGCCATTTGAGTTGTCGGATGCTGAGTCTTCAGAGGGTCTAGGTAAAGGTCGTCGAGGTGATTGCCAGCCCGTCAAACTAGGTGTATTGGCTTCAACGGTTGCAGGATTCTTACAGGTTACAGGGCTGCATGTCGTGGGTGATCCTGAGATGGAGGTTAGTCGCGTAGGGATCGGTTGTGGGAGTGCCGGAGAGTTCATTCATTCAGCTTTGCGATCAGGCTGTCAGGTGCTGCTAACAGGGGAAGCCAGATTTCACACCTGCCTGGAAGCTGAGGCACTTGGAATCGCTATGATTTTGCCAGGGCATTATGCCAGTGAACGCTTTGCATTGGAAACATTAGCCACCCAACTCACGGAAGAATTCCCGGATGTTTTCGTCTGGGCCAGTCGGCAGGAATCGGATCCTCTTACATGGATGGAGTGATTTATTCGGTTTGATCGCAAATCCCAAAATAGGTTTGCAGTTGGATTAATCGATAGTACAAGCTGGTAACAGCGCCTGGAGACGGTTTTTTCCGTTGTCGAGGGTACTGAATTCACGCTTTTTGTCACGCATCAATTTTCACACCTCCCGTTCTCACCAAACAGTCTTAACTCGTCGTCTATTCAGGATTCCTGCTCATACGTTTTGGGTTGATTCAAAGTGTCTTCAGACTTTAATATTTGGAGCAAGAGGAGAGGATTGTTCTGATGGGGCGTATAGTATTTTTCGCGTTGGTTTTATTGGTTGGGATGGGGGAGTCTTTATGCGCTCAGAACTCCCTTGGTAGTTTACGTCAGTCTGTGGAAGGTGCTCCGCGGCAACATCGTCTTCCCCGCACTCATGAGCGTCGTCATTCGGAAGAAGAATATGAGTGGCAAGATGACGAGGACAGTGATGATTCGGTCGACCTTTCGGGTTGGGGTAATCCGCTTGGTCATATTTTGCTGTTTCCCTTCTCTGGCCCTCGATACCTTCTTGATGATCACGGTCAGGACGTTTACTTCACAAGCTATCCCTTTGCCGATCAACACTCGGGAAATCTTTTGATCGAACCACTATGGACCCCAGAATTAAAAGAAACACGGCTAAGCCTGGGGACAGAGTATGCAGATGACTTTGGGCAGCAACAAAAGATAACCACCAGATTGCAGTTTGATACACGCTCCCGTTTTGGTCTTGATGCTTCCTTTGATTACTTACGTCAACAGGAGGGACAGGGAGATCATGATCAGACTTGGCTTGGTGATATCAATCTGACGTGGAGGTTTGCTCAGTCGGCAACTTCGGAGTTTAGGACCGGCGTTGGATATAACTGGCAGGCAGATTCGAACAGTTCCGGCAAAGGGTTTAATTTTACCTATGGCGGAACCATTTATTTAGACAATCCTAGTGCGATTGATTTTGATTTAGATTTGGGAGTTATCGGCGATGCGAATCTAACTCGATTTAAGTCGAGCTATTCGCGATACTTAAAAAGAGCTCGATTCTCTATTGGTTATGAGTATCTGCAATTGGGATCATTTGAGGCGGACTATTTAACGGCCGGTATGACAATCGATTACTAATACAAACGGAATAAGATGGGACAAAGATATTTTCTGGAACAGTCACCCTCGGCAGATGCTCCCGAAATCATTCTGTCGGGCGCGGAAGCACAACATCTGATTAAAGTGATGCGTGGTAAACCTGGTACTGCCGTTGAGTTATTTGATGGTTCCGGGGTTGAATGGGAGGCACGGATTCTGGATGTGCGACGTAATGATGTGACGCTAGAGGTTCTGGGTTCCGAAATGGTGTCCCGGGAGCCTGCCTTACAATTGACATTGGGTATTGCACTGCCAAAGGGAGACCGGCAAAAATGGGTTATTGGAAAGCTCGTGGAGTTAGGCGTTTATCAAGTGGTTCCATTAGTGACTGAAAACGGAGTCGCACAGCCTGTTGAAAAGGCGATGGGAAGGTTGCGTCGTCAGGTCGTGGAAGCCTCCAAGCAGTGTGGAAGAAATCATCTGATGCGAATTTGTGAACCATGTACGCTTTCAGTATTTCTTGAACAGCAATTTCATCAAGCATGGATTGCGCATCCGCTTTCGGCCGAAGACGTGTCCGGGATTCAGTCGACGACCGTTGCAGCACTAAATATTGAGTCCGGAACGGCAGGAATTGCGATTGGGCCAGAAGGTGGATTTAGCGTGGCGGAAGTTTCCAAAGCGATGACTGCCGGTTGGGAACCAATCGAGTTAGGATCGAGGATTCTGCGGATTGAAACTGCAGCGATGGCAGTCGCAGCTCAATTATTGTTAGGGCGATAATTGTCCAGTACCCCAGATTAATATGGTGGATTACAATAAAACCGCCTGCAGCGAAGTCGTTAATTCTGGGATGAATACCGGGAGGCATCGTATAGGGCATGAAGGTACAGAATAAATGGCAATTGAAGACGAAGATGAATTCGACCTCGACCTCGACTTGAAAAATCAAGGGATTGCGGCATTGCTTGCGTGGCTGGTACCCGGCGTTGGGCACCTCTATCAGGGCCGCACATCTAAGGGAATTGCGATCTTCATATCCATCTCGCTACTGTTTATTACAGGCTTGCAAATGAGCGGAGGTAAGGTTGTTTATTGTTCATTCAAACAGCCGGATATCCGCTGGCAGTTTATAGGTCAGTTTTTTGTTGGGTCCGCAGCGATTCCAGCAGTGATTCAAAACCGGGTGGTTCGAGGGCAGGAAGCCACAGGCGAGGCCCGTCGGCCGTTGTTTGGGGGGAAGTTTTCGCCACCCGATAATCGCGAGCGTATCGAATGGCATGCCGATTATCATGCTTATTTCCAGATGGGAACACTTTATACGTTGGTAGCGGGCTTATTGAATATGTTTGCCATCTTTGATGCTGCTTGTGGGCCAATGGCCTACGGCGGTGAACTCCCTTTGAAAGAAAAAGATGAGACCGAAGGAGAAGAAGTTTGGTGATCAGTTTCCTCTCTCAATTAATACTGTTTGGATCAGGTCCAGAAGCTATGCCCGGCTGGGAACAAATTTTGTATTTGTTTCCTTTGGTCATTTGCACGAGTTTGGTTTATGGTGCTACGCGTCATGAAGATTGGCGAGTGATCACCGCTGAGGCAATTAAAATTGGCAGATGGCTGATTGGTTTGACCGCGGGCGTGTTTTTTGTGGCATTAATTCTTAGTTTCTTTAATTAGCTACAATTAAGAATTCTTAACGAGACTAGCGATTACCGGTTATTGAGTTACTTGGCACATTTGCTTGGTGCTTATTAAAATAAAAGCAGTCTCATCGAACACTAATTGGAGGTTCAGCGCACACCTTATATGCGAATCATTATTCTTGGCGGCGGCACGGTAGGTAGCTGGATTGCTGAGACTCTTTGTCCTGACCACGATGTCACAGTCATTGACACCAATCCTGAAGTGATTCAGCGGTTAAATGATCACTTTGATGTTCAGGCGTTTGTTGGCTCAGCCATCGATTCCACCTTGCTGTTTCAGGCCCAAACTCTTGCGATGGATTTGTGTCTGGCGGTGACCGGTGATGAATCTAAAAACGTCCTTGCGGCCAGTATGGCTAAACGCATGGGGTGTGGCCGCGCGGTGGCTCGCATTCATTCACCAGTGATGTTTGACAAGAGTACGTTTGATTATGAGACCGAATTCGGAATCGATCGATTAATTAGTCTTGAGGAGTTGACAGCAATTGAGTTGGCACAGGAGATTCGAACTCCTGGTTCCGTTGTTGTCGAATACGTCGCTCGAGGTTCGATTAAAGTTCAGAGCGTGCAATTGAGTAAAAACGCGAAGATTCTTGGTACCCCCCTTAAAGAATTGAAGCTTCCAGGATCGGTTCGTATTGGATCCATCACGCGTGTCAATGAAGAGTCTCAGGAAGCGACAACGCGACTTGCCAACGCGGAAGATATCCTGCAGGCCGACGATCAGATCCTTTTGATTGGTGATGATGAAGACGTGGATGCTCTTCTTGATAAAGCACTTAAGAATCAAAAAAGGAAAGAAGTCGTGATCGCTGGTGGTGGAAATGTCGCAGTTTATCTGGCGACGATTTTGGAATCCGGACCCTACGATGCGATTTTGATCGAGCGAGATCAGGAACGCAGTGAATTATTGGCAACTCAGTTGCCGGACGTGACGGTCCTCCATGCTGATGCTACTTATCGTCAGACGTTGCTTGAAGAACATGTTGAGAAGACAGACTTCTTCGTAGCCTGCATGGGTGACGATGAAAGCAATATCATGACCAGTGTTGAAGTGGATGACATTGTTAATAGTATGTCGGGGGTGGAACGGGAAGATAAGACGATTGTTTGTGTGGTTTCGAGACCGGATTACGCGCAGGTGATCAGTCGTTTGGGGATCAACCGTGCAGTGAGTCCGCGGACAGTAATGGTTGAGCAGGTCCAGACGTTTTTAACGACTGGTGCCGTGGTTTCTTCCAATCCGCTGCCAGGAACCAATATCGGTGTGTATGAAATTGAAGTTCAACCCGGCTCTGCTGCGGAAGAACATGTACTGGTAAATTTGGCATTGCCTTTAGGTAAGTGCTTAATTGCCGCTGTTTCCAGCCAGGGCGAAGCGCGAGTCCCTCGCGGGGATGACCATTTCAAAGCTGGTGATTATGTCGTCGCTTTGATTCACGAAGATGCGGTGAGTGATGTTGTCGAGAAATTCAGCGGGGCGAGTCGGTAGACTGCTATGAACTATCGCGTTGTTAGTTACTTCCTCAGTATTGTTTGCTTCTTTGTCGCAGCGGCCATGTCCGTTTGTTGCTTGTTTGCCATTCCCTGGTTTGGGCATCGCAGCCTTGGGGAAGATTACTCCTCATTGTCATTTGAAGCCGACGGTGTTCGAGGCTTGCTATGTAGTGTCGCCTTGAGCCTAATGGTTGGCATCTTTCTACGATATTGGGCAAAAGGAGAGAAGAGTGAGGGATTGTATCGTAAGGAAGCGATGGCAACAGTTGGCCTTAGCTGGGTCATTGCTACTCTACTAGGAGGTCTTCCTTATATGATCGCCGGCGTGAAATATGCGCCGACGATTCGTCTCGAAAGTCAACAGTACGCGGAAGTCTATGAACACAATTATCATTGGCGGCAAAACTGGGAACCCTATCAATTAACACTTAGTGCTAAGCAGTACCAGGTCTTGGATGCACTGATTAATGCACCTCAAAAACCATCTGCTGGCATCACCTTAGAGAAAATATCTGAAGTCACTAAACTTTTGTTAGCAGACGTGCGAGAAGCTTTGGCAGTGCTTCAGGAGATAGATGGGATTGGGACAAAGCTGCTCGTTGATGGCGCCGAATCACAGGCGACAACTCGGGTGCGAGTTGCCTGGATTCAAATGGGATTTGGGGATGCAATATTTGAATCCCAGTCTGGATTTAGTACAACCGGTGCGACGGTTATTAGCAAACTGGAGGATGAGGGATTTGTGCCGCACTGTATTCTGTTTTGGCGTAGCACAACTCACTTTCTAGGTGGATTGGGAATCATTGTCTTATTTGTAGTATTGCTAGGCGGTAGTTCAGCAGGTAAGGCTTTAATGCGAGCAGAGATGCCGGGGCCGACAAAAGAAGGGAATACCCCACGAATGCAACATGCAGCCTGGCGTTTTGGCGGTCTCTATATTGCCTTAAACACTGCATTGACCATTCTGCTACTTTTCGAAATGAATCTTTTTGACGCACTTTGCCATGCTTTTGGCACGATGGCGACCGGTGGATTCAGCACCTATGACACAAGCGTGGGAGCGTTTAACAGCGCCTATGTTGATTACGTGATCACATTCTTTATGGTTCTGGCAGGCACCAATTTCGCATTGCTTTATTTGTTGGTCATCCTTAAGGCTGGGAATGAAAGACGCTTCGTGCGTTGGAAGACTCAGATCAGGCAGGTGTTCAAAGATACGGAACTGCGGGTCTATTTGGGAATTATCGGCGTGGTGACCTTATTCGTCATGCTCTATGGATTGTCATATGGAGATTGGGACTTTCCGAATGACACGGTTGACATCACGGTACTAGATAAGATCTCAAGGTCGATTCGGTATGGTCTGTTTCAGGTTGTTGCCATTATTACGACGACAGGTTTTGGCACTCATGATTTCAATGAATGGAATCAATTTGGGCGTGCTTTATTGCTTGGCTTGATGTTTATTGGTGGTTGTGCCGGAAGTACCGGCGGTGGAATGAAGGTTATTCGACATATTCTATTTGTGAAGATCTTGCGTCAGGAAGCAGAGCATTTGTATCACCCCAATGTGGTGATGCCATTAAAACTTGGAGGAGAAACGTTCGATGACAAGGAAATGCGACGCGGGATCCTGGCGTATTTCGGATTTGTCGTGATTCTATTTATGACAACCTGGCTTCTTTTGATGGCAGTTGAACCTGATACGACCTGGCATCAGGATGATCTGTCAAACAAGATTGTGGATAATTCGAGCGCGGTGATTGCTACGTTAAACAATATCGGTCCAGGGTTGGGAATTGTCGGGGCAACTTCGAACTATGGTGCCTATTCACCATTCTCGAAACTTGTTTTTACTTGGCTTATGATGCTCGGCCGACTTGAGATCTTTTCCATTCTCATTCTTTTCTCGCCGGCATTTTGGTTGAGTCGGAGGTAAAAGATACCTTAGGATGTCAAACCAAAAACTTCGTGCGCTCAATCGTCAGGATGCCCCCCGGTCAACGGAAGCGTTAGAACAGATTCTTAGCATCCCGTCGGATGAAGTGATTGAAATGTTTGGTCGGTTAACGGGGCATCTGGTTATGTTGGGTGTTGGCGGAAAGATGGGGCCAACGATGGCAAGGATGGCTCAACGGGCTATTCAGGCGTCAGGTTCCGGCTTGCAATTGACTGCCGTGTCAAGATTCTCCAGCCCAGAAATTCGATCTAAGCTTGAAGCTTGGGGGGTTGCGACACATACCTGTGACTTACTCGATCCGGCTTCAGTTAACGATCTTCCGGAGGCCTCCCACGTACTCAATCTTTCAGGGTTTAAATTTGGTGTTGCTGATAATCTGGGGTTAACCTGGGCGACCAACTGTGAAATACCGGCAGTGATTTGTAGAAAATACTCATCAAGTCAAATCGCAGCATTTTCCACAGGTAACGTATACGGCATGGTGGATGTGCAGGCCGGCGGAAGTTTGGAAGAGGCTGAATTGAATCCGGATGGCGAGTATGCGATGGCGGCGTTGGGGCGCGAGCGAATGTATGAATACTATGCTCAGGCTTTTGGTGTATCTGTTGCTATTCTTCGATTGAATTATGCAACGGAGTTGCGATACGGAGTGCTCATTGATATTGCCTCCAAAGTTTTATCGGGAGAAAGCGTGCCACTTGAAATGGGTTACCTGAATGCAGTATGGCTTGGCGACGCAAATGCCATGGCATTACGGTGTTTGGAATTAGCCGAGGTGCCAGCTCGCGCTATCAATATGACCGGACCGGACGTCATCTCGGTTCGGAAAATGGCGGAAAAAGTTGGGCAACTGTCGGGCAAAGAAGTAGGCTTTCATGGTGCTGAGTTGCCAACGGCTTTACTAAGTCAGGCAGTGCACAATTATCCTCAGATTGGTGCTCCTCAGATCACCCTCGAGACGATGATTCGCTGGTCGATTCAGTGGTTACAACAAGGTGGCTACTCGCTAGGCAAGCCGACTAAGTTTCAGGTGACAGACGGTAAGTTCTAATGCCGGCAATTTCTGCACCGGGACACGCCACCGCAGCGAGTTTGCACTAAGGTATTCAGCAACACTAGGAGAATGTTGTCTGAGCGATGGCGTGCCCGTGGCACGGGAAGTAGTTTTGGAAAGTCAACCCAAAGCCGATCTGGCTGGTTGTTTCGATGCCAGCGCTGCATTCATTACATTGTTGAGCGCATAGCTGCGATGCTCCTGATGGTCGTGGCAGTAACCGGAAAAGTACCACGTCGCTTCGTGAACATAGATATTATGTACATCGAATCGTAACCAAAGGGCATAGTCTTCCCAGTTGTCGATATCGATATCTGAATTTCGGCTGATCAAATTATCTACAATCAGGATCTCCAGTGTTTCCCCATTCATGACGCTATCAGCAAGAGCTCGTAGTAAGTCCCGCTCAAGGGTTGAATTGCGAGGCGAATGCGTCTCATATTCGCAGGCCTGGTAAAGTTTTCGTATGGACTGCCGTTGGGTTAGGTCCAGTTTGTCGAGAAACATTTCGATGATAGTTTCGATCCCCGAATGAATCCCCTCGATGTTCATCCAGGGAGAGCAACGAGTAGCGAGGACCAAATCCCGTAGGTGTTGAAGGGTGCACCGGCGGTTGATTTGGAACTCTCCTTTTCCGGGCTGGATTCGTTCTTCAATGATGCAGTAACTATCGGTCAGATTATCGTACTGAACCGAAATCCCTGACTTGCGTAATAAGTCCAGATCCCTGTAGATCGTCCGTTTGCTGACATTGAATCTCTCAGCAAGATTTTCGGCCGTTACTTGAGTGCCAGTGCGAATTTGTTCGGCTATTTTGTAAGCGCGTCCTGCGAATCGCTGCGGTACTTGTGGGGCAAAGGGCATCGGAAGTCCTCCTGGGTTATAGCGAATTCATATGTTGGTAAAGCGGGTGTTCCTTCACTAACTAAGTTGCAAAGTGTTGTTATAGGGCGGTCTGAATTTCAGAAAGAATCCTAAGAAACCACAAAATCTTTTAGATGCGTTAAAATACTGAGCATTAAGAAATAGTGAGAATCACCTCGAAGGAGTGCCACTGTGCATCAACATCGTTATGTAGAACGAGTCGTGGATCTAATGGATCCCGGTGAGAATGTGCTTTTAAATATGTCTTATCAGGATGCAGCCGAGCGCGTCGCCTCAGGAGATGCTCAGCGGGTTGGTGAAATCGATGGACAGTTTGCCATTATTCAGAAACGTGGCAACATCGTCCGCATGGCAAGATCGATCGGTCGTCCGATGCGATACTTTCTTGCAAAACGAGCGGAAGGGCCGTGTCTGATCGTTGCCGAACGTATGGAACAGTTGCATCAAGCACTGGCAGAGGAAGGTCTGGAAGATCAATTCCATCCTTCCTACACGCGCATGGTGCCAGCTCATTATGTTGTTGAAATTGCATTGATTGGATGCCCGGATCCTAACCCAGTTAATACCCGGTTTTTTACACCTGAACGAAATGTGCTAAGTTCTGATTTGAGTGAAATAGGCGAGCGTTACATTAGTAAGTTAGCTGAAGAAATGAACAAGTGGCTCGATACGGTTGATGAGTCTGCTCCGCTGGGAGTTCTGTTCTCGGGTGGCATTGACAGCGGTGCGGTCTTGGTTGTTCTTCATTACTTGCTCTTACAACGTGGGCAGACCCCCACGCGTCTCAAGGCTTTTACGCTTAATGTCGCAGGAACCTCGGCGGATGCAGGCCAGGCCATTCAGTTCGTGGATGAAACGGACATGAGCATGTACCTGGAAATCGTGGATGTTGTAAAAGATGACGTCGACTTTCGGGAGACAATTAAAGTAATTGAGGACTATAAGCCACTGGACGTGCAGTCGGCAACTATGGCTCACGCATTGCTCAAAAAGATCCGTGAACTGTATCCGGATTGGGTTTATTTGGTTGATGGTGATGGTGGTGACGAAAACCTGAAAGACTATCCGATTGAAGATAATCCGGAACTGACGATCGTTAGCGTGCTTAATAATTTAATGCTTTATCAGGAAGGCTGGGGCGTGGAGTCTATTAAGCACTCTCTGACGTACTCCGGCGGTCAGAGTAGAGGGCACGTCCGAACGTATGCCCCGGCAGCGACATTAGGTTTCCGTGGCTTCAGCCCCTTTGCTTTGCCATCGGTAATCGATGTGGCAGAAGGTATTCCATTTATCGAACTTACCGATTGGGATCACGACAGGCTGTATGATCTCAAAGGTGAGATTGTTCGACGTGGTGTCGAAGCCGTGACGGGTGTGACGATGCCAATCTTTGAGAAGCGACGATTTCAACATGGCGCGGCGTCGGAAGAGGTTTTCCAGAACGTATTTCCGGAAACGGATCAGGAATACCGCGATGTCTTTTCAGAAGTTTTTTATAGCTAACTGTCGATGGATCTGCCTGTTTTCAACTCAGGGCAAATCGTTGCTCAACGTCCCGCGAAGAATCAAGTCAGTTCAGACAGGCCTTACGCCTGGATGATTGAGCCTGAATGTGATTCTCAGGGAATTCTGCAGCAGGTTGTCACGCTGTTTTTGACGGGCAGTGAATGTCCGTTTCACTGCACCATGTGCGACCTTTGGAAAAACACACTGGATGCCCCCACGCCGGTGGGAGCCATTCCGGAACAAATTGTATTTGCTTTGAGTGATCTGGGAGTGGATCCGAAAGATACGTGTTCTGCAGGAGTGAATTCTATCAAGCTCTATAACAGCAGCAATTTCTTTGATAAGCGCGCGGTCCCCCGCCAGGACTGGACGGAAATCTGTGAATTGGTCAAAGATTTTAAGACCGTTGTCATCGAAAACCACCCGGCGTTTAGTGGAGATGCTGTTTTTGAGTTTCAGTCAAAGCTCGCCGGTCAACTTGAGGTCGCCATGGGGTTGGAGACAATACATCCTCGGGTTTTACCCTGGCTTAACAAGCAGATGACGCTAAAACAATATCAGGATGCCGTGGAAAGATTGGTAGAGCGGGATGTTCAGGTACGCACATTTATCCTTGTTAAGCCACCATCGCTGAATGAGGCCGAAGGTATAGAGTGGGCTATTCGATCGATGGAATATGCTTTTGATAGTGGTGTCGAATGTTGTTCGATGGTCCCGGTGCGAGCCGGCAACGGAACGATGGATCAATTGAGAAAAGAAGGGTTTTTTGAACCCCCAAGCATCACCAGCTTAGAGCAAGTTCTTGAGGCAGGACTACAAATGAAGCGAGGGCGAGTCTTTATGGATCTGTGGGATCACGAACTGTTTGGCGGTTGCGATGCATGCCGCGGGCAACGTTTAGAACGAATGACTAAAATGAATGAAACACAGCAGTTTGAGCAAGAGGTGCAGTGTGATGTGTGTCGTTAACCGGCCGAGAATCCTTGTTATCGGCAGTGGGTTTAGCGGTTCGATTGTCGCTGCGATCCTACGTAAACACGGTCATCATATTACACTGATAGATAAAGCAAGCCATCCTAGATTCGCCATTGGAGAATCATCAACTCCCACTGCGAGCCTGATTCTTCAAACGTTGATTAAACAGTATGGGTTACAGGAATTAAGGCCCTTAACTCGCTACGGTTTGTGGTGTGAGAAGTTGCCGGAAGTCGGCGTCGGAGCTAAGCGTGGATTCAGCTATTTCTTTCACGCACCCGGTGACCGACCCAAAACAACGGTTGGGCATCAGGGTGAACTTCTGGTAGCAGCCAGTCATTCTCAGGCGATGGCGGATACTCATTGGTACCGGCAGGATGTAGATCGTTTCTTGCTTGAGTACGCGGTTAGTTTGGGTGTGACGAGTATCAGTAACTGTGAGATTGAATGTGCCAGCTATGATGAGTTGGAGCGGACTTGGCAAGTTAAGTTCAACATGGTTGAGCGAGATGAGATTTTTGATTGGATTATCGATGCGTCGGGTGCCGGTGAGGTAATGTGTCGTTTGAGTAATGAGGATATAGTTAGCAGGCCTGATTTGTTAACCAATACGTCGGCAGTCTATGGCCACTTTCGAAACATTCAAGATTACGACAATCTGCTGATTGATGCCGGCATGGATATCTCAGACTTTCCTTTCTCATCGGATGTTGCAGCACAACATCATGTTTTTACTTCTCAATGGCTGTGGAGTTTGCGGTTTGATAACGGAGTGACCAGCCTTGGATTGGTGTCAGATTTGAATGGTGACGTTGATCAGGTGGATTGGTCGACCATGTTAACGACCTATCCAGCTATCCAAGCAATGCTCACTGAAAGTGAATTGGATTCGGCGACACCTTCGCTCTGTTCATCAGACAGACTTCAGCGGTTATCATCTCGAGGTTGTGGACCAGGCTGGGTAGCATTGCCGGGTACAATTGGCTTTATTGATCCGCTGCATAGTACAGGAATTGCACATGCACTTAGTGGTGTCGAGCGTCTCGCAGAAATATTCACACAGGATGAAGTATGTCAGCTGGCAGTGAATCAATATACCGAGGCAGTTTATCGCGAGTTTAGATTGATCGATCAGTTGATTGCCGGCTGTTACCATTTGATGCCTAGTAAGCGACACTTTGAGGCTTATTGCATGCTTTATTTTACCGCCGCTCACAATTATGAAACTTGCCGAATGGAGATTTCAGCAAATGCAGGTTTACCCGGAATATTCCTTTCAGATGATTTTCAAATGGTAGAGTTAATCGAAGAGGGCTATCATCTTGCTCGTGAAATTTCACAGTCTGATCGATGGGAAGCTCCTGAATTGTTTGAGCAGCAAATCAGGGAGCTCATTGGTTCATTTGATCAAATTGGCTTGTGTAATCCAAACGCGCGTTCTATGTACAGATACACGGCGATTTTGTAGTCAATTTAGGGGTGTTTGGATCAGAAAGCTATCGTTTTTACATTGGAATCGCATTTGACCGTCCTTAACCATCTGAATTAAAATGAAAGAGTCGTTAAGACACCCCGAGGAAGGTAGTCGTAGACAACTCTGAGCCAACTTCGAATCCCACCTTTCGTTGGCTGAACCATTAAAACACGATGAATGTCTATCGACAGAAGCTTGATTGCTTGGGTTGAGATCGAACAGAGACAGACATGAAACCATCTAAAATAATTCTCGTTTTGCTTTTTGTAGTATTGCTAAGTACTTCCTTGCAGGCTCAGCAGAACTCTCAGCTTTTGCACCAGCGCATTGACGCAGCGGTCGCATCCCAACAGCCAGTCAGTACTTCATTATTGGCAACCGACGCAGAATTCATGCGTCGACTTTATCTTGACCTGTTGGGGACGGTTCCGCGTCTGGAAGAAGCAAAAGCGTTTCTAAACGATACGTCCGAAAATCGACGTGAGAAATTGGTTGAGCGATTAATTAATGATCCGCGGCTCAATCACCATATGGCTGTTGCCTTTGATGTGATGCTTATGGAGCGTACGGCAGACTCGGCAGTGAAGACTCCCGAATGGCGACAATACCTGTACGATTCGTTTGCAAACAATAAACCATACAATGTGTTGGCCAGAGAGATTCTATCGGCTGGTGGCACCGATCCTGAGCTAAGAGCGCCATCGAAATTCTATTTGGACCGTAAAGGTGAGACGAATCGTTTAACTCGAGATGTGGGTAGGATTTTTCTGGGCCGGGACATGCAATGTGCTCAGTGTCACGATCATCCGCTGATCGACACCTACTACCAAGCCGACTATTACGGGCTATTTGCATTTTTAAATCGCAGTCAACTTTTTGTGAATGTAGCCAAGACTAATTATTTTGCTGAGAAGAGTGTTGGCAATGTTAGTTTTAAGAGTGTCTTTACAGAAGAAGCTGGTGAAACCGGACCCCAACTGCCGGGCAACAACCCAGTCGTGGAGCCTTATCTGCAGAAACTGGAGGAATATCAGGTTCGTCCGAATGGCGATCGTGTTAGCAAGCCAGTTTATAGCCGTCGGCAACAGCTTGCCGAACTAGCAACGAATGGTGGTAATGCGGCATTTAATCGAAATATTGCTAATCGTCTTTGGGGGATGATGAATGGTCGGGCATTAGTGATGCCGGTAGATCTGGACCATCCGGCCAATCCTCCATCAAACCCCGCTTTGATGAAAGTACTGGAAGAAGCAATTGTCGAATTGAACTTTGATGTGAAGCAGTTCTTAAAGCATATTGTCTTGTCGAAGACTTATCAGCGTAGTTTTGATTTGGGAACAGCCCTGCAATCTTCACCGGCCAACTTAGAAGCACGTATTGCTGAGGTCACTGAACTCAAAGCACAGACGGATGAACAGGCTTATGCTGCTTTGGATAAGTGGGAAGCTAAACTAGAAGAACTTAAGACGCTACGCGTTAAATACGCTGAGGTACGGAAGATATATGTCGATGCAGATACAGCAGCGGCAGGTCAGCTGGATAAGTATCTCGCGCAGGATGGCGCAGCATTCGCCGCTCAGACAGCCATAGACAAGCAAATCCCTTTGCGTGATTCCTTTCTAGCAGCACACGTAAGTATCGTAAAAGTTCTGGAGAGTTTGCCCGGCGACGCTGTAGCGAAAGATGCGGCAGCTAAGTTTAAGGTGAAACTGGATGCTTCCGTTGCTGCCATAGCCAAGCAGACCGATGTCAAGAAGAAGGCTGAGGAGCAAGGAAAGAAAGAGCAGGATGCTTTGACACCGCTTCAGGAGACCCTGAATAAGGCCTATATGGCCTGGCAGCCAGCCAAAGAAGAAATTTATGCGTTGGAGATCCAGGAACAAGCTTTGCGTAATGAGTTTGAGAGATTGCAGACTTTAGTCACGGCTTATGAAACTCAGGAGTATGAATTTGGAAAGATTCTTGCGAACGCTGAGCTAAAACAGGAAATGATTGCTGGGCGGCAAAAAGTTAATGCCAATACTGCTGAAGTGAAGGCCTTAGAACTAGTCGTTAGCAAGTTAAAGGCAGAGGTGCTTCAAGCTCAGTCAGAAATGACTTCTGCCGTGGAGGAGAAGCAGTCAGCGGTATCTCAAATGACAAAAGCAACAGTAGCTCGCAATAAAAAGTCGGAAGCTATTGAGTTGTTGGTGGCTGTCATTGAAACCACTAACACGGCGACATCGACGATCGCTCAGGACCCTCTGGTTCTTGTCACTCGGAAAGAGTTAGCCGATAGTCAGGTCAAATTGAAGACGGAACTTACTGCTCTGGACGCAGCAGTACAGGCTGCGACCCAGGAGGTGAGTACTAAAACGAAGACGGCGGATGCAATCATGGGTAAGGTTAAGGCCATGGTGAATAAACTTGCCGTAGCTGAAGCCAATTATGATCAGGTCCAACAATCGTTGGCGGCGTCTTTAAAGACCGCTGTGGACTTGAGTAGCCGTTATGATGAATCCACGGAAAAACTTTCACGTCAATTAGTTAGCCAGTTTGTGGTTAGTGATTTACGTGCTTTATCACCGGAGCAATTGGCAAATGCAATGATGGAGTCGATGGGGGTTACCCAGGTCTATCGTACCTCGACGATTGCGGAATTAGATAAAGCAAAACCACTGTCAGATGCCGATAAAAATGACAGAGCTAAGATGATTCAGCGTGAACGTGAGATTAGTGACGGTGTGGAAGCGAAAATAGCTCCCATTCGCAGTGACTTCGTAAAACTATACGGAGCGGGAGCGGGTCAGGTGCAAACAGACTTCTTTTCCACCATCGATCAGGCTCTCTATATCACCAATGGCTCACGTCTTACAGGGTGGTTAGGATCTAACAGTTACCTTGTAGGTCAATTAGAAAAACTTGAAGACTCTGCACAAATAGCAGAGGATTTATACGTTAGTGTACTTTCACGCAAACCTAGTGCCGCTGAAGTCGAGCGAGTTCAGGAGTTTCTGACTGGTGTAGAAACCGAAAAGAAGCAGGCCATTCAAGATATGGTTTGGGCATTACTGGCATCCGCTGAGTTCCGGTTTAATCACTAGAACGCAGTCATTTTTGAAGGGAAAACGAAAATGAGATGTAATTATTCATGTAAGTCCGCCGAGCATAGTATTGCTCGCCGAGGTTTTCTCGGTGGGATGCTTGGTGCCGCAGGCTCTGCGGCGTCCGTCGTTGGTGGATTAGGTGTTTTTACCAATCCAGCGATTGCAAAAGAGTTAGCCAGTCAACAGAAGCGTGTTGTCGTGTTTAATATGTCGGGAGGATTGAGTCAGTTGGAAAGCTGGGATCCAAAGCCTGGCCAGGACACTGGCGGGCCATTCCGAGCGATTCCAACTTCCGTGCCCGGCGTGCATATTTCAGAGTTGCTTCCAATCACGGCTAAGCAGATGCATCATCTGGCATTGGTTCGAAGCATCAATACCAAAGAGAACGATCATGGTAAGGGTCGATACATGATGTTTACAGGGCGTCGACAGACTCCGGCTCAGGAATTCCCTCAGATCGGTGCGGTGATGGCCAAGGGACTTGGTGCTGATAAGAATGCCCTGCCAGGCTATATCCAAGTTTCAAGTAGTACAGGGGGTCGTAGTAACGACTCCGCCTATTTAGGTCCGGCATTTGCGAGTATTCGAATTGCGAGCGGTAAGCCACCAGCCAATTCGGCTCGACCAGATGCGTTGGATGAAAAACGGGACATGCTGCGTAATAGCTTCCGTAAACTGGCGAATGACGATTTTTCCCTTCGTCGTCGTTCTGCTCAAACGGATGCTTATACACAGAGCTATGAGCAGGCTCAGCAATTGATGGCAAAACGAGATGTCTTCGATATCACCAAAGAGCCTCAGAAGGATCATGAACGATATGGTGATCATCAGTTAGGCCAACACACGTTGTTGGCACGTAGGTTACTGGAAAATGGCGTGACGATGGTGCAAGTGACACACTCGAACTACGATACTCACAACGAAAATTTCAATTTTCACTTCGAACAGCTGGGTGAATTCGACCGAGCGTTTGGTACATTTGTTCAGGATATTGCCGACCGGGGCATGCTGGAGAGTACGTTGATTGTAGTTTTAAGTGAATTTGGGCGGACGCCAAGAATCAATCAGCGGTATGGTCGCGATCACTGGGGTTCCTCCTGGTCCATTTGTTTAGGTGGTGCCGGCATACAGCGAGGAGCCGTGATTGGCGCGACCGGTGACGATGGTGTTCAGATTAAGGATCGTGAAGTTGATCATGGCCATCTATTCCATACCTATTTGCAGGCGGTTGGAGTGGATTCACTTGGCCACTTTAGTATCGGTGGACAAGACATCCCCGTGGCGGATCCGGCCTACGCGCCGATCGAGGAGTTGCTGATCTAATGACGTTTCCAGTAGCCAAGACAGATCCAAAAGCCTGTCATTTGTCTAAGACCCTAACGTACGCGAAGCCTTTGGTGTCGTGTCGTTTTGATCCCACTGGTCGCTACCTATTCGGTGCGTCACAGGACTTTGCCGTCGTCCGTTGGACACTGGCAGATGACTCAATGAAGGTTTATAAAGCTCATAACTCATGGGTGCGGGGGCTTGAGTTTTCCAAAGATGGCAAGACGATTATTAGTAGTGGCTATGATGACCGGCTGTTCTTCTGGAACGTTGAGGACGATCGTGAAGAGCCGAAGCCGGTTCGTGAGATTGTTGCTCATAAAGGCTGGATCCGAGCGATTGCTTTGAGCCCGGATGGTAAGTGGTTAGCTTCGGGTGGCAATGACCGTATTGTCAAGTTATGGGAAATGCAAACCGGCAAGCTTGTTACCGAACTCGTAGGACATGAACGTGATGTTTATAGTCTACTGTGGCATCCGACCGACGGTACGTTGTTTAGCGGCGATCTAACAGGTCAGATTAAACGCTGGAATGTTACTGAGTCCAAAGAGACGATGAACTATGATGGCGCCGCTTTACATACATATAACGGCGGTCAGCAGGTTAGTTATGGCGGTATTCGGGGAATGGCGCTTAGTCCCGATAACAAAACATTGTTCGCCTGTGGCCTGCACAAAGGAACCAATCCGCTGGGTGCTGTCCAGACTCCATTGGTGATCTCCTTTGATACACAAACAAAAGAGGCTGGTAAGAACTGGTCGATTGAAGGCTTACAGGCGATTGCCTGGCAGTTGTATCAGCACCAAGATGGCTATTTAGTGGTTGGTGTCGGAGGATCGGCCGGAGCTCATTTAGTCTTCATCAATCCGTCAGAAGAGAAAGATTTCCATCGCCTTAAAGTAGGCGATGTCGCACGCGAGTTAGCGATGCACCCGGATGGGATACAGGTTGCACTTGCAAGTTCTAATGGTGCAGCGCAGATATGCCGTCTCGAGGCCAAACCTCCTGAGGCAGAAGGCGCTAAGTAAGATGGCCAGCAGGCTTGTTACATCTCTGGTGTCTTTTGTGGTCGTTAGTATGATGACGTTGCAGGCGAAAGCTCAGGTTTTGGTGTTGCCTTCAGGACAGATCGCTTCGGTGGGTACAACGGTGAATGTTCCGGATGGCGGCTTTGTGCTCATAGGAGGCGTTTGCTACGGTGCTGAGGGTATGATCCAGCAGCGGCTCTTCGGACTCCCCTCTCTATGGTGCGTTGGTGGTGTGCCAGTATGGAATCATAGAGCTTACGGTGCTTATAACAGTCAGCCGCAAATCTATCTCGGCGCGCGGGTTCATAACTTTGAAATGCTGGATCGCAATACACTTCTACAGGGTCAGCAAATCCTCGCAACGGAACGCACAGCTGGTTTATTACCGTCTAAAGAAAAACCGTTGCCAACCCGTATTCCATCCGCTCTAAAACGCTCGTTCTCGTCGGAACGTTGAGTGCCATTCGGTTCATAGATGCGTTAAAATTGAAACTCAGCACGACAGGAGTTTTAACATGCGTGGCTATTTCTTACTTTTGATTAGTTTACTATCAACCAAGATGGCTTTTGGCCAACAGGTCGACGGATCACTGCAGCCGATCTTGCTGGAGGAACGTTTCGTCTTCGAGGAATATATTTCTCGTCCGGAACTCACAACGCCAACCGGCATTGCAGTCACTCCGGAATTGGCAGACGTAATTGTTTTCTTAAGCACGCTCAAGAGTACCGACTAAATGAAAGTAATCGATTCAGTTTTCTCATGGTTATTTATTGCCGTTGGAGTATTACCGGCAGCAGCGGCTCCAATTGCATTTAACCGAGACGTTCGTCCTATCCTGGCTAATCATTGTTTTGCTTGTCATGGCCCGGACAGTGGTCAGCGTCAAGCCGATCTTCGATTAGATATTGAGGAGGTTGCAAAAGCCGATCGTGATGGTAGTTTTGTGATTCGGCCAGGAAAACCTACTGCAAGTGTGCTGATTACGCGGATTCAGGACTCAGATCAGAATCTCGTGATGCCTCCGCCACATTTCCAAAAACCGCTGACGGCTCAGCAGAAGGCAACGTTGAAACGATGGATTGAGCAAGGTGCAATATGGGAGTCACATTGGGCGTTCAGACCCCTCCAGCGCTTTCAGCCGCCTCGGGTCCGGGGAGCTAAGATTAGGAATGAGATCGACAGCTTTATTGTCGACCATTTGCAACATACATCCTCTGGATTAATTCAAAGCGAAGTCGCAGACAAAATCACACTCGTGAGACGCCTCAGTTTTGATCTCCGAGGCCTACCGCCATCACAAATGGAGGTTCAGAAATTTGTCAGTGGTGATGTGACTTATGAAGCATTGATCGATAGTTTTTTGGCATCCGAAAGTTTTGGCGAGCGGATGGCTCAGTATTGGCTGGATTTGGTTCGGTATGCAGACTCAGGAGGTTATCACAGTGATGTGACAGTTCATATTTCACCTTACCGTGACTACGTCATTAAATCCTTTAATGACAATCTGCCATTTAACCAGTTTACGATTGAACAACTTGCTGGGGATCTTTTACCAGCGCCTACCGAGTGGCAAATGATTGCCACGGGATATAACCGACTGAATAAGACGACGGAAGAAGGCGGAGCTCAACCTGGCGAGTACCTTGTGAAATATGCCGCTGACCGTATCCGGACGACTTCAGGCGTCTGGCTGGGTGTCACTCTGGGGTGTGCTGAATGTCATGACCACAAATATGATCCGTTTACAGCTAAAGATTTCTATAGTTTTGGTGCGTTCTTTGCGGACATTAAAGAAGTTGGTCAATACCGGGGCGGTAATCGCGATCCCGAAATCAGGGTCCCTACGTTACCTCAGCGCCAAGAATTGCGGCGAATTGACCTGGAGATTCAAAAGGCAATAGATGGTCAGGAACAGATCAGAGTTAATGAGTTGACAGATGCTAAAGCAGTGATCGAAAAACAGTTTGTTCGTACGATGGTTACCAACAGCGTGGCTCCTCGAGAGATCCGCGTCCTTCCGCGAGGAGACTGGCTCAATAAAACAGGAATAGTTGTGCAGCCGGAAGTCCCTGTTTTTCTTTCTTTGGATACGGTTGATAACGAGCATCGATTAACTCGGTTAGATTTAGCAAACTGGATTGTGGCGAAAGACAATCCACTTACAAGTCGAGTCTTTGTAAATAGGATTTGGAAACTTTTGTTTGGTCGTGGCATCTCTCCACGGCTCGATGATGTTGGTGCTCAGGGCGAGCCTCCGACCCACCCGGAACTATTAGATTATCTGGCGTTTCACTTTATGGAGTCAGACTGGGATGTTAAAACGCTTGTCAAATATATAGTTTTGTCGCACACCTATCAACAAAGTTCATTAGTATCTGCTCAGGCAGCTAAGGTTGATCCGGAGAATGCTATGTTTGCGCGGCAGCTTCGCTGGCGGCTCGACGCCGAGTTCATTCGGGATACAGCATTATCGATTTCAGGATTGCTAGATAAAACTGTTGGTGGCCCGAGTGTATTTCCCTATCAACCGGCGGGGTACTGGCAGTATTTGAATTTCCCTACCCGTAGTTGGAAGGCAGACAGGGGGCAACTGCAATATCGGCGAGGCCTTTATACACATTGGCAACGAACTTTTGTGCACCCGTCCATGCTGGCATTTGATGCTCCCACACGTGAAGAGTGTGTGGCTCAGCGTCCTGTTTCAAATACACCTTCCGCTGCTCTGACATTGCTCAACGATCCCTCCTTTGTTGAAGCTGCCCGTGCTCTGGGACAGCGCGTGATTCAGGAAGGTGGTACGACAGATATCGAAAGGATTCACTGGCTTTTTCAAACGGTGTTATCGCGTCGTGCTAGTGAGAACGAGATGACGAAAATGATCGAGTTGCTTGGGCAATTGAAAATTCAGTACGCGATGGACGTCAAAGCCGCAGCTGAACTTCAAGCTGTTGGGCAATTTAAACTGGAGCCGGATGTTGATATTGGGCAGGCATCTGCCTGGGCGATGTTGGGCCGGGCGCTACTTAACGTCAATGAAGCGATCTGCAGGAATTAGGATGCATAAGTGATGATACCTTTGGAATCAAATACCGGCTGTGGTATGGAGTTCACGAGACGGGCATTTTTGGGCCGGACTTCTGGCGGATTAGGACTGGCCGCGCTGACAGGCTTGTTGCAGTCAAAGACTACAGTAAACGCTGCCGAGGGGCTCGATGCTGGAATCACGGATGGGCCTCATTTCGTTGGCAGGGCGAAGCGGGTTATTTTCCTTTGCATGGCTGGCGGACCGTCTCATTTAGAGTCTTTTGACTACAAGCCAAAGTTAGAGCAGATGCACGGAAAGCCGATGCCTGAGTCGTATACGGCGAATCAGCCAATAGCTCAGCTTCAGGGGCAGAAGTTGGTTTGTCAGAGGCCGCTAATACCCTTTAAGCGATTCGGAGAGTCTGGTCAGCAGATCACTGAGATCTTTCCACATATTGGCTCGGTGGCGGACGATTTATGTATTATTAACAGTCTTCATACTGACCAAATCAATCACGACCCCGCCCATACGGTTATGAATACCGGTACGTCCATTTCAGGTCGTCCTAGTATGGGTTCGTGGGTAACCTATGGCTTGGGTAGCGAGTCGGCCGACTTGCCAGGATTCGTCGTGCTCACAAGTAAAGGTGGTCGCAATCCTCAACCAATTGCCACTCGACAGTGGCATAGTGGCTTTTTGCCGGGTCGCTTTCAGGGAATTCAGTTTAACTCTACAGGAGATCCGGTTCACTTTGTTAAAAATCCGGCTGGTATTAATCGTGCTCAGCAAAAACGAGTAATTGAGTTGATTACCGGACTTAATGAAATTCGAGATCAATTGGTTGATAACCCGGAGATCAGAACTCGTATTCAACAGTATGAACTTGCCTTCCGTATGCAGACCGCAGTTCCTGAATTGATGGATATTAGCAAGGAATCTCAGGAGACGCTCAATATGTATGGAGTCGCCGGAGCGGATGGTTCTTATGCTTATAACTGTCTACTTGCCCGCCGATTGGCTGAAAGCGGAGTTCGTTTTATTCATCTTTATCACCGTGGGTGGGATCATCACAATGACTTAGTACGCTACATGGGAATTTGTAGTGGTATGTGCGACCAACCAACGGCAGCATTGATTAAAGACTTAAAGCAACGTGACATGCTGAAAGACACGTTAGTGGTTTTTGGCGGTGAATTTGGACGTACACCGATGGCTCAGACCAACAAAGGGCCAGTCGGTCGCGATCATCATATGAAAGCGTTTAGTATGTTTATGGCGGGCGGAGGTATTAAAGGTGGAATCACATATGGGGCGACCGATGAGCTTGGATACAACGCCGTTGAAAATATAGTTCACATTAATGATTTGCACGCCACGATGTTGCATCAGTTAGGTATTGACCATGAACGACTTACCTTCCAGTATCAGGGCCGAGATTTCCGCCTGACAGATGTCGCTGGTGACGTGATCAGTTCAATTCTGGCTTAAGACGATAACGTCAGCGCTCGGGAGCGTAATTCAGCGATCAGGTAAAACGAGCCTGTTATAACAATCAGATCTTTATCGTCAGCATTTTGTAGTGCTTGATTAAAAGCAGCATCCGGATCAGGTTCCACATCTATTCGGGATGCCAGATTATTGCAAGCTGTTGCAGCCGAATCAAACAAAAGCTGAGGCTCAACCGCCCGGGGATTCTTTGTGTATTTAGTGAATGTAATGCTGTGGAAGAGAGACGCTAATAGTTCCACGATCTCGTCGTATCGTTTGTCTTTGCTACAGCTTAGGACAAGGTGGAGTTTGGTGTCGGGAAAGTGATGCCTCAAAAAGTCAGCTAAAGCCTTTGCTGAGTTTGGGTTGTGAGCCACGTCCAATAAAATCTGTGGCTGAGCGTTAATTAACTCGAGCCGTCCAGCACATCTCACGGTTGATAGACCTGTTTCGATTACTTTATCCTCCAGGGAGTAATCAAGTTTTCGTAGTTCGTGAATAATGCCAAGACAAACAGCAGCGTTACTAATTTGGTGTTGCCCCGGAATCCCGACGATTAGATTTTCCCAGACCTTCCTGCCGTGAATCGAGACACTTTCAATTTGTGGTGGTATGGTTCGAACGTTGCCACTTTTAATAACAATATCCTGAGCCAAAGTGAGAAGCGGAGCCTGTCGCTGAGCAGCAATCTGTTCAATTTCCTGCTGTGGGCCATCGACGGTACAACCGTTGATCACGGGTACTCCGGTTTTAATAATGCCAGCCTTCTCGCGCGCGATGAGTTCTAAGGTGTTACCAAGAATGTCAGTATGATCGAGGCCAATATTGGTGATTGCCGTTACGATTGGATTACAGATATTCGTGCTGTCCAGACGCCCGCCAAGTCCAACTTCTATTACGGCAATATCTGCTTTAGCTTGACAGAAATACATGAATGCCAGCGCGGTCGTTATTTCAAAAAAGGTTGGCTTCAGGTCAATGTCTGATTGTTTGGCATCGCGTCGATCCATTTCTTCCACAGCCGGCATGATTTGCTGAATAATTTCAATCATGCTCTCTTCACTGCATGGCGTACCGTTGATGCAAAAACGTTGTCCTAGGTGTTCAAGGTGCGGTGAAGTAAAGAGACCGGTCGTGTATCCTGCGTCCGTTAGAATCTTACTCACCATGGAAGAGACAGAGCCTTTTCCTTTTGTGCCTGCTATGTGAATAGCCTTGATTTGTCGTTGGGGGTTCCCTAAAAGCTCAGCAAGTTGTTTCATACGATCGAGCTTAAAGGTGTCGGGAGAACTAGTATTCATTGTTCGCTCAAGGTCAAAGCGACTGAATAGGAATGCCTGAGCATCTGCGTAGGTATGAATATGCGAATGAGATGACATTGAATCTTCGGGACTTGGAGTATTAGGGGCTGAATTGCAAGCCATTTGGCCTCTCAACCCACCAATCAATTGATATAACCTGCATGACCGTCAAATGGCCTTACTAACAAGCGAGATATCTTTATTTTGATAGCATTCCTATCCCTTATTTATAGTGTTCAAACGGCATACTTTAAGAGTATGGCAAGAGGTTTTTTTGTAATCTCTCTATCCACAAAATGGCTGGTGCCTTGTTTGCTCTTTGTAGTGAACTGCTATGGCTATTTATCCGTATAAACTGAATTGTCTCTGGCGGTAAATTTTATTATTCCAGCTGTTTGGGAAATAGTAATAACGGCCTGTCATCAGAAAGGTTTTAGATGTCCACATCAGTCGACGATAAGCGGGATGTCATTATTGAAACACGCAACTTAACCAAGGTCTATAAAGACTTCTGGGGTCGTCCTAAAGTAAACGCTTTGGAATCGCTTGATCTGGAAGTTCGCCGAGGAGAGATTTTTGGCTTGCTGGGGCCTAACGGTTCTGGGAAATCAACGACGATCAAGTTAATCCTGGGACTACTGTTCCCAACCAGTGGTCAGGCACTGGTTTTCAATAAAGAAGCATCCGACGTATCAAAGAATGAGCGGATTGGATATTTACCTGAAGAATCCTACCTTTATAAGTTCCTTAATGCAGAAGAGACACTGGATTTTTATGGTCGCTTATTCAATATGTCTGCAGGTCGCCGTAAGCAACGTGTTCGAGACCTTATTAAGCTGATTGACATTGAATGGGCTCAGCGGCGCCAGTTGAAAGAGTACTCCAAAGGGATGACGCGTCGTATTGGTCTCGCTCAGGCATTGATCAATGACCCGGAGCTGATTGTTCTCGATGAACCAACTACCGGTCTGGACCCTATTGGTACTCGGGAAATGAAAGACCTAATTGTGCGCCTCCGCGATCAGGGTAAAACTATTCTAATGTGTAGCCACCTGTTGGCAGATGTGCAGGATGTCTGCGATCGCATTGCGATTCTTCATCAGGGTGAACTGAAAGAAATGGGGGCAGTTGAGAACCTGCTTAGTGTTCGTGATATTACACAGATTCAAGCGAAGGGCTTGAGTGATGATGCTCAAGAGCAAATTCGTGAAATTATTGCGAACGATAAAGCCGATCTGGTTTCGATGGAAAATCCAACCACGACGCTGGAAGATTTGTTCCTCGGTATTGTACGAGATAGTAAAGCTCGCCCTGGTTACAACCGTAAGCGAGAGCGTGATCAACAAGAGCCCGCCGAGACTACTGAGGCTGTAGATGGAATAGTCAAAGACACAGAAGATGTGTCCTAAGCAAACCGGTATTCATTTTATCCCGGTTGAATCAAAAGAGTATTAACGGAATTACAGACAAATGGTCGTCGATCCTAGTGAGTTTATTCCTTTTAGCGAGTGGCTATCGAATGCTGCTGGCGGGTTTGTCGTTCTGGCACTTGTTATCTTCATTGCCTGGACGGTCATCGCCTTTGCGTTCACCGCAATCCGTAACACTCCAAAACAGGCAATGTCGATTGTCGGCGGTGGCTTAAAAAGGGCCGTTTTGGAAGACTTCCCGCGATCATCCTTGCGTCGTACGATCGGTATGACACGATTAGCGGTTCAAGAAGCGATTCGTAACAAAGTTCTAATCATTTTTGCCTTATTCGTTGTGTTGCTACTGTTTGCAGGCTGGTTTCTAGATGTGCAGAATGATCATCCGGCCCGTCTTTATCTTGGATTTGTTATTTCGACGAGTACTTACCTGTTGTTGGCGTTAGCGATGTTTGTAAGTGCTTTTAGTCTACCTAACGATATTAAGAATAAGACAATCTATACAATTACCACCAAACCAGTACGAGCCCATGAAATTTTTCTTGGACGCGTCCTTGGCTTTGGCTTAGTTGGTACGGTACTTCTAATACTGATGGGCTTGGTAAGTTATGGATTTGTCATTCGTGGTCTGGATCATTCCCACACCATTGACCTAGCCTCTATTGAATGGGATGAAGAGACAGGATTAGGAACAGGATTTACTTCGGTTGATTCACATCATCGTCACGACTTTTTGATCAACCGAAATATAGAGGGGGATCGTCCGGTTGGTGCAACTGAGGTCGCTCAAGGTCATTCCCATGCGATCTTCCGAGATGGTGACAATTATGTAGTAGGCCCACCTACCGGGGACCTGCTCGCTCGCGTTCCAGTTTATGGGAGCCTACGCTTTTTGGACCGTTATGGTCGTGAAAGTAACGAAGGTGGTGAGGGTGGTTTATCTGTAGGTAAAGAATGGACATATCGGGAATACATTGAAGGTAATACGCTAAGTACTGCGATCTGGACGTTTGAAAACTTAACCTCAGACATGTTCAGTACGGGAGGAGGCGATGAAGGTGTTGTACCATTGGAATTAAACCTACGTGTATTTCGAACGACAAAAGGCGATATCGAAGGTGCGGTGCAAGGTGAGATCTTACTGGTGAATCCTGAAAAGACTTTGGCAGTTCAGGACCGCTACAGTGCCCCAATTTCTTTTGAGGCGGAGGAATTCCAAACCTTTCAGGTAAATATCGATTACAAAGAAATTCGCCGGCAGAATCCAAATACGGCTGAACTCGAAAAAATTAACCTATTCCAGGATCTGGTTGATAACGGGAAACTCGAAGTTCACGTCCGATGCCGAGATCATGCTCAGTTCTTTGGAATGGCTCAGGCGGACATGTATATTCGAGCACCTGAAGGTTCATTCGAAATGAATTTCTTGAAGTGCTACTTGGGCATATGGATGCAGTTGGTACTTGTCACGCTCTTTGGAGTGTTCTTCAGTACATTTTTGAACGGCATTGTCGCGATGGTTGCAACGTTATCGATTGTTGTGATGGGTATTTCATCGGGATTTATTGGGGAGGTACAGTCGGGAGATGCGCCTGGTGGCGGCCCGATTGAGTCCCTTATTAGAAATATCACTCAGCAGGGTGCGACGGTTGATTTGGATATGGGCGAGACAGCGACATCCGTCATTCAGTCTTTAGACTCGTTCTATCTGGATACGATGGAAAGTGTTGCTAAATTAGCTCCGGACTTTCCCAAATTTAATATGGCCGCCAAAGTTGCGTACGGTTATGACATTAATCTGGATCTCATTCTGAAACAGATTACGACCACTTTGGTGTACTTCTTTGTCTTATTGTTTGCGGGATACTTTGTCATCTCATCAAGGGAAATTGCAGCGTGAATCTAGAAACGTCTTTCAAGCGTAAAGTTAGCTATATCACAGGCATTGTATTGTTGCTGTTCCCATTGTTTTATCTTGGGCAACCATCCACCAGTGATGCTGATGGCGGGCGTGGGGGTAAGCTTGCTCAGTTACGGGCTGAGAACTACCTAGCACAATCAAATCTGGGAGAGATTGACCCGGTAAGTTCAACCATGCAGTTGGCGACTTTTGGATTGCGTCCAATAGCGGTGATTGTTTTATGGGAGAAAGCGACACGATTCCAGAAGATGGAAGATTATGACAATGTGACGGCGACGGTGAATCAGATTTCAAAGTTGCAACCAAACTTTGTATCCATCTGGAAATTTCAGGCTCACAATCTGGCCTACAATATTTCTGTCGATTTCGATAACTATCGTCACCGTTACCAATGGGTGCGGCGAGGTATTGATTTTTTAATGGAAGGCACCCAGTACAACAGCCAGGACGCGAAACTAGTGCAGGAAGTTGGGGCTTATACAGGATCGAAGATTGGTGGTTCTGATGAGAAACGTCAATTTCGTCGGCTTTTTGCGGAGGATGATCCCTTCCATCAGCGTATGGAAGATTATGGACTCGAGATGGACTCACAGTTAGTGGCAGGGGTTGACGGAAAACCGGACAACTGGAAAGTTGCGAATCGCTGGTATCAGAAAAGTGAAGACGTCGCAAAGTTTAGTGACGGTGGGATTCGTGGTGATTGGTTAAGATTTTACGAACGTAAACCACAAGCATTGATCTATTATGCGATTTCCCTGGAAGACGATGGTTATCTGGATACAAATGCCCAGCAGGCATTTGCGACGGCTCAAGCAGGACTTGTGGAACTTGGCACTCTGGATATTCTTTCAACGTTTACACGAACCACGTTGCGTCTTAATCAGGGGGCTGAATTCCAACGCAAGTTAGATGACATGCGCGGGGAAATGGACAAGTTGGGCCCGGGCGTACGCCAGGCCGAAAAGGAAAAGCGTTTTAATGAATTATCAAAACCGCAGCAGGAAGCGATGAATTTGGCTCCGGAACTACGCACTGAATACCATGAACGAATGATACAGGAAGCAAATCAGGCCCTGTTTGTGTCAGAAATCGATATTGCAAATGCCATGCCTGATGGTGTTAAAGATCGGGCTCTCGCATTGGCTGCTGAGGCGGAAGCGATGGCGATTAAGGCAGATGCGGTCAATTATATGCGGTCGATGATTAACTATGATTATTGGTTGCGAAGATGTGAAATGGAACAACTGGACTTAGCCATTAATGCTCGTAAAACGACGGCTGCTGCCGATGAGTTATTTATTGCCGCTCGACTTCAGCCGGCTCGTGAAGAATACGAAAAAGCATGGGCGATGTGGACGAATATCTTTGAAAAGTATCCGTCAATGATTACCAAAGATACGGGACAAAACTTAATGCCTTCGATAGCAAATTATGTGGAACTACTTTCGCAGTTTGATGAAGAAGTGCCACAAGGCTTTGCTTTGCAGGAATTGGTTGATTTGGCCGAGGCAGAATTGGCACCGTTACCGGATTCAAATATCCAATTTCCATCACCTTCGAATCCAGATCGCATTAAGGGTGAAGTTCCAAAACCGCAATACTAATGACTCACCGGGATTGATTAAGATCTTTGTATTCCTTGCGGATTCTTTCAATGAAAACATCCTGTTGGTCGATCGGATGATAGATCGCCCGCATGACGAATCGGTAGGTTTTACCGATTTCGTAATCCGGGATGAAGTATTGAAAGTCCCATGCAGGATTGCCGTGTCCACCTCCTGAAGGTGATTGCGACAGTCGTATCTGGTCCGCAGTACGAAATACCTGGGCGAATCCCATATTCCGACTTACTCCGTAATACCAAGGTTCGTCGAATCGATGACGGGAGTAACCAAAGACAAGTGTTAATGGAAAGTTCGTATCATGCTTGAACAGGCGTGTATCACGGAGACCACGATGGGTGGCGTGAACGCCATGTTGAGGAGTGACACCCCGGACAATCTTAGGGGGAGGTAGTTCTCTAAGGGGCTTCCCTTCTACATTCTCGAAACCCGGAAAATGAATACTTTTGTCTTCAGGTTGGTGAATGTAGCTTGCCCAGAACAAGCCAATATAATCATTTTCAAATGTCTTGGCTCTTGGTATACATTCATAAGTTAACTGAATTGTACCGCCTTTCAGTAGCTCATAACGTTGGCAGCTTTCCAGTTTATAGTGGCCAGCAGGTGCTTGATAAAGTTCGACCGCATATTGATTGATCTGTCGTAATTCCATCGGAAGGTTGCGTGGTTCAAATAAAATTGTACGNTCTCGTGTACGGCCGTCATGAATGTGTTCATAGTTTAGTCCGGCATAGTTAGTAACAAACAGGTTGTTCGGTTGCTTNGTATGCGAGATGCGGGCGATACCGCTATAGCCGGNCCGATGATCAGGAAGGGTATTGTTATCTACNGCCTGATTGTTCACGACGACGATTTCTAAGCCATCTCGCTTAAGCACGACATAGTCTTTAGTCGGTGACNTCCAATCACCCTCCTGNTTACCNATGGATGTGCGGGGGGTTACTTCACCAGCGTGGACTTCCGCTGTGATTGAAATCAAGAACGCGGATCCGATTAATAATAACGGTAGATGACGCAGCATTTTCAATGATCTTTTCTATACTGGGAAAACTGGCCGATACTGGATTTGTAGTAACGAGTCGTTCGTGCCGTGAGTTCTTCCTGGTTTTTTGTTTGTTGTTCTTTGAGGTCTTCTAGATTTGCCTGACAGGTCAAGCAGCCTCTTATTTCGAGATGAGCTTTAATAAACAGACTTTGGTCATTAGGTAAAATGCCTAACAAATACGCTCCCAGTGTCTTACGGCTCGGGCAGCCGAGATTGTGTTGTCGCCAGATAGCTCCTAGTGAGTGTTCCCCAACGGCGAGTTGTTGTCTAATTCGATGAAGTCTTTCCTGTAAGTCGGTATCTTGTCCTAGAGCTTCTTCAAGTTTGGAAGCTCGAACGGCTTCAAGGTCCTCTTCCAGATACGCCGACAGTTCGGAATCACTAAATTGATTTAACATGCAATTCTCCTTAGGATTCCTGATCTATGTACAATTCAGGGAATAAGTCAGCATTCACTCCAAGTCGCATCATATGCCGTTTAATCTTGTCGACGAACTCATGTTTTAAACTGGCGACTTGTGGTTGAGACAATCCCAGGACTTCGGCGATTTCTTTATTCGGAGTCGAGCTTACGAACAGGAGTTCCAGACAAGCCAATTTGATCCAGGATGCGTTTTCGATCAAAAGAGCCACTTCCTGTTCAAGGATTTGCAGTAATGCATCTTCTTCAGCTCGTCGTCGTTCGCCACTTCGAAAAATGGTTGACGCTCCCCGACCTCCTCCGGGCAACTCGATTTGCTGTTGTGATTCATTGGAAGTCAGCGACGATGTGTCAGGGCGACGGCCAGTCTTTTTGAAGTGGTCGATAATTCGAAATCGGCAAATCGTGAAAAGAAAACTGTCGATGGGCCGTGTTTCGTCAAAGTTCGGAAGGCTATTGACGAAACCAATGAATGTATCCTGGACGATGTCTTCAACGGTAGCGGGGTCGCGGATCTTCTTGCGTACAAAGGCCTGAAGCCGGCCACCAAAACGGTCAACGAATCGCATCCAGGCCTCATCTGCACCAGAACGTATTTCTTCGATTAGTAGCTTATCAACTTCGGCCATTAAGGATCTCAACACATTAATTGTTTAAGCGAATTGTAACGTGCGGAGAGGGGGGACGACAAGAAATCAAACCCAGTAAAGCATGGTCGCGAAGAGGGCAAGGGTGGCAAGCGTTGTGACAAGAATTATTAGGTTGATCATAATTCGGATGGGCGGATTGGTGTTACGACTTCGCATGACCTGATTGCCGCGTAGTAGGAACAAAACGATCAGTATTACACTGGCAATCATGATGTACTGTATTAATCGTTCACCCAGCAGTATTTCACCCCACAGATAATTCATTTCGGCATGTAATGGTTTTAGGTCAACAATGGCAACTAAGTGGTAATTAGTGATGTTAGAGGATTGTCCTCCGAGAATCGGAGTATACCGTTGAAGAAAGATATCACTGGACATTGCGACCGCAAATGGATCGATTTGGAGCCCCTTTTGTTCCAGTAAGGTTCTCCCATCCAGATGACTATTGGTCACTTCGGCAATTACACTATCGATGGCAGCATCAACTTTGACTAAAAAGTTTTCTGTAACTCCCGGGATATCAATAGATAAATCAGATTCAACCCGCTGAGCGTAGGAGTTGCCATTAGGCAAAACTAGCTCGGGTTGTTTCACAACGCTGCCAATAGCTCTGTTCTTTAAATCAAACTTAAAGAACTCAGGCTCGTTATCCGTAGCCCCATTGTTTTGTCCTAAGATTGGTGCAGTACATACCAGAAGGCACCACGTTGCGAGGAGAAATTTTCTAAGTGCCATGCTGCCACCATGAATTTGCCTGAGCTTCAAATCCCTTTCGTTCGACGGCCGAAAAATTTGGTGATGAGAACTGAATAACAAGAGTTGTAAACGCCACGACAGCGGGCATTAACGGTTGAGGGGCAACCGGGAGGAACCAGGCAACCATTGCAAATATCATCGCTGCCAACAGGTCATAGCGCGCGTTGCGAGCAGGCGTGGCGTGTAACCACCAGCGACAAAACCCAAATAACAGACCGGTGAATACAGCATAATGGACGTAGGATGGCCGGCCTTCCGAAGTAAACTGCCATTGCTCCAGCACCCACGGCCAGTAGCTGTTTCCCGAGTGAAGATCATTAAAATCCAAGTGCAGGAAATTACCGATGGCTAACTGCAACGCTCCCAGCCCCGTGCCAACACCGAACATGACAAGCCGTTTCGAGTGTTCATCATCGGAAGATGCCTCCCAAAGCTTGCCCGTTACCAGCACCATCCAGCTACTGAGCATGATCACCGACATGATCCAAATATACCATTGAGTTGTCTGGACAGTGGTGAGGTTTTGATTTGTGAGGTAGACACCAAAAATTAAGGTCGAACTGGCAGCCGCCCCGACGACAGCTCGGACCATCGATGATGTGAGTTCACTGAGCCGTTGTGAACGATCTTTGGTCCGCATTTCAAGGATTGCCACGTCAGTCCATTTCATACTCTTAGGCANTGCTGGAACCGCTGATACATAACGGGGCGGAGGGGGTGAGGGTTCCCGTATCACTGGAGCGGCGCCAAGGACAGGCACATTCGTCAATGTGGGGACAAAGGATTGAGTCTTCGAGGGCAAAATAGAAGTGCCGGCCGGTGCGGTTTCCTCTGCATCCGTTGCATTGGTCTTTCGCGATGGTGTCTGCGATGAATCAATATGCCGGGCAAGGTCAGAATGATTGAGATACTCGTTGGGAAATTGAGGGCGATGAATACCTTGAGTTAATGGGTAATTCGGAGTCGGTACGTCCAGCATCATTTCCACGACTGTCTGATAACGCTTTTCTGGATCTTTTTCTAGTGCGCGCTCAATCGCAGACCGAAATGTCTCCGGAATATTGGAGAGATTCGGTCGCTGCGTCAGGTGTTTTGTAAGAATTTCCGCGTCAGACTCACCATCAAAAGGAATATCTCCAGTCAGTAATTCGTAGAGGATAATTCCCAGAGCGTAGATGTCGATTTGTCGGCCGTAGTTACCACGTCCAATTTCCGGAGCCATGTAACGACAGGTACCAATAGTACGGGTGTTGTTGTGCTGCTGACTGTGTGAAATCAGCTTGGAAAGTCCGTAGTCACCGACTTTTACATGGCCTTCACCGAAAAAAACATTGCCGGGCTTGAGGTCGCGATGTACATAACCGTTATCGTGTAAGCGATGGACGCCACTGGCGATGGAAAAGAACCAGGCGGCTGCTTCATCTATTGAAAGTCCTTCGGGATTCTTTGTTAATACATCACGCAGGCTATTCCCAGACATGTATTCCATGATGATCCACGATTCATCATGTTCTTCAACGTGTTTGATATCGTATAGCAGAACGAGGTTTTGGTGATTGATATTGAGAACCAGACTATCACCACGGTCAGAGTCCATGAAGTCGACTTTTTTAAGGGCAACCTCTCTACCGGCATCACTCACGGCGAAATAGACTTCCCCGAAGCCTCCTCGTCCAAGCCCTCGCTTGATGGTGAAACCATCCAGAGGTGTATCGCCAGTGGAATAAGTAAATTTCATGTTTCTATTATGGGGGAAAGTATTATGTTTCTTAGGCTAGTTTCCAGAATAATCAACTGGGTAGATAGTTTTGGCAGATTTAATATGCGTCTTCCAGACTAAAGGATATTCGATCACTTTTAACTTGCGAGCCGTAAAATAGCTCACCGCCCGACTGCTCCATCATGCCATCTAGATTGACTTGTTGATCTGATCGACACAGGAGTTTTTTATTTTGGAGGTATAAAACTATTTGGTGCTCGTCACCATGATAGACAATATGATTGGCCATATTATTCCCAATAATTAGCGTGTCACTCATCAGCACGATGGCATCCGTATATGGGCTTGTCCGGCTTTGGCCAATCAGATCCAGTCGGGCGCTGGTGCTGAGTGGATGAGGTTTGGTGAATTGGAGTTCGGCCGTTCCTAATGAAATCACGTCTCCATGATGTAACAATGTGGGGGATTTAATTTCCTGGTTTTGTACGAGGACCGGAGCCAGTGGCTCAATAATGTAATCTCCTTCTTCACCCTCTCGCTTCAACCTGGCATGCTTGCTGGAAATATCAGCAAGCAAAGGGATATCGACCTTTGAACCGGGGCGTGCCTGACCAATGCTTAGTTGATTGTTGAGACAAACCAGATAGCCACCGACAGCATCGACCCACATTAAAAATCGACTAGAGATGGCTTTCATAATCTTCTCGTTTGTCCGGAAAAAATAATGACCGTTGTTAGCGACGTTTGGAGGAGGAAAATCCAGAACACGAGTGGAATTTGTGACGGCCTGACGCCGTTTCAATCCTGTTGTATTCATTGGTGCCTCCTCTGTTATTTTATCAGCTTTGGTTACCCGCGCAGGGAAAGAGGTCCACGCTTGAGCGTGAACCCCATTCCCCGTACTCGGAGGCACTTATTTGCCTGCTAGCTTGGTCTTGGGAGATTTCTTCTCCGGAGAACCGAAGTAGTTAGCCACTTCGTCGAGGATATCTGCCTTCGATTCAGTTTCCACTGGGATACGGTCCAGGGTCTGATTGGTCACATGAGACATTTTTTCCTCTGTGCTTAGACGCGAGTCGAGATTGTCGATCAAGGCATTAGCCTTGGCAAGCTGACTATCGTCAATTTCATACTCACTTGCAGACTTAGTAACTTCGATCATCTTATTGCGAGCAGCAAGATTTTCGATTTCAACTCGCAGCTTTCGCTGTGAAGCCTGCATAGCTGCCAGTCGACCGCGAACCGTTTTCAGGTTGTCCATTCGAGTGACATGAAGTTTTCTAAGGTTGGCCATAGTTTCGTTATCCGTTTTGAACTCATCGAAGCGATTCGTTAGATCCCGCTTCACATCGTTCGCAGAATATTCGATACCGTGGTAGGTCACATATTCAACACCAGATGAGAGGTCTGCATTGAGCCGTTTGATTGACTTTTCATCTTCAGCTAATTTCTCTTCAAATTGAGAGATGTTAGCTTCAAGCTTTTCGATCTCGACTTCTTCGCGAGCGATCAGCTCCATGTTTTTGCGAATCTCAGGTGTGATATCTGAGATTTCCTGGCGTGCTCGTTCCAACTCGAATTCCACCGGGACGGAATTTTTGACGGAGTCCCGAACACTAGCTACGGAAGTGGTTACATAACTTGTTGCATCGCTGCCGAATAGCAGTGCAAGTAGCAGCATGACTGCAGCGGCACCGCCTCCGACATACAAAACTTTCTTTTTCATCGTACTGTCTCCTTTCAAGAGAATCTGCGATTGAAATTGTGCATGCCTAACTGGTTTGTATTTCCAGTTGGAGGCAACATCCTGATAAACAAATGCTGAAGTCCATTTCAGCAGTACTAACACCCCCTTATTCGCAGCAGGCGATCGAATATTGGTAGCGCAGGAATAAAAAAGTATAAAAATCATCGCAGTGATGCAAAACACCATAAAAACAAGCTCTTTCACTGGATTTACAGCTTGGCCCACAACGAGAGAAGACTAAGAAACGGATGAATTTGGCTTATAATGAGGAAGCAGACGCAGGGAGTCGTAATTCTTTGGCCAACCACAGATTCAAATGAAACACAGTATCCATCCATTAGCGCGTATTCTTATCATGGCACTCGTCTTGATAACGACAGCTGTTCCTAGTGATGCGCAAGAGCCGGCCACTCCACAAAACCCAGAGTACCAAAAGCTAGTCGAGCTCTTAGGTGACCCTTCGTTTCAGGTGCGAGAACGAGCTCATGAGACACTGGCTAAAATTGGCATGTCAGCTCGACGGGAATTAGCAGCGGGCTTGCGTAGCCCTGATCTTGAAATTCGCAGTCGAACACGTCGAATTTATGTTGACCTGATGTATGAAGATTTTGAGCAAAAGCTACAGCGGTTTATTGACGACTTGGATGGAAAGCTAGAACATGATCTGCCAGGCTGGGACTTGTATAAAGAGAAGATTGGTGCGAGTTCTGATGAAAGAAAGTTTTTTGCGACCATGGTGCGGGCAGAAGCCAGTTTACTAAGATCGATGGAGACGAAGAAGGGACTAGCTGAGCTTTTGCAGGAACGTGTTAAGCAGCTTCAACCTTATGGAAACTATACTCCCACGGGCCCTACTATTCCACAAGTTGAAAGTATCGCTACCGTGATGCTGGGAGCTTTGCAACTTACAACGGCAGAACGTGAAACCTTAGTTTCCCCGGTCTACAATTTGCTGAACTACTCGAAGATTAAATCGCAGATTATTGATAAGCCGGATTCAGATGTTGGTAAACGCATGACGCGTAAATGGGCTGAAATAGCGGCCAAATCCCGCAACAAGACTTTAGGCTTGATGCTCATTCTGAATTATGGTTTTGAGCAGGCAGGCGTCAAAGTAGCTCGGGATTTGTTAACTAACACCACCAGTTATTCGACGAGTGAACAGTATGCAGCGATTTGTGCCGCTCGATTTGGAGGACCAAATGAAGTGGAGTTGCTACTGCCGTTATTAACTCAAAAGACATTAGTGCATTCTTGGAGTACACCTCAGGCTGGTGGTAAACTCATTAAAACCCAACTAAGAGATACGGCTTTGATTATGTTGCTTCATCTTACCAAGCAAAATCCAAAAGACTATGGTTATCGTTTCTCGCGTCCTAGTCCGGTTTATGTCTATGAAGTGTACTCGTGTGGATTTACCGAGGACGAGAATCGGGCAAAGGCGCACCAGAAGTGGAGCACCTGGTGGAAGGAAAATGGCAAGAAGTGGCTCGAAGAGAGCAGTAAGTCTAATGTCTCGAACGATTCAGAATAAGTAGCTACCCGTGCCAGAAGATAATCTCCGAGTAGAGCTGACGGCTGCGGCACTTGAGATTCGTCAGTTGGCTGAACAGTCGAATCAGCGATTTGTTTTCGCTGAAAGCTGTACAAGCGGATTAGCCGCTTCATGGATTGGCAGCCAGCCTGGGATTTCAGAATATTTCTGTGGATCACATGTCTCCTATCGCAACGATTCGAAACGCCGTTGGTTACAGGTTTCTCCGGAAGATCTTGAAGCGGTTGGTGCAGTTAGTCCAGCTGTCGCCTTGCAAATGGCTCAAGGGGCCTTAAGTCAAACACCCGAGGCCAAGGTTGCAGTTTCGATTACGGGACATTTAGGGCCTGAAGCTCCGGATGGATTAGATGGAGTTATCTATATTGGCGTTGCTATACGATTAGATGCCGATTTAGAGGCTGCTTACCACCGCTTAGTCATTCCACCAGCCACGCGCGCAACCAGACAAGAAATGGCAACTTTGGCAATGCTTCGTGTTGTCCAGAGAACGTTGCAACTAATAATAGCAGTAGAAGAAGTTTGCAATCGCAACCAACGCTCTTCTGTTATTGGTGCGAGGCAAGTCGAAAATGTTCTGTCAGGCTCATTCAATCCCCTGCACGCCGGACATCTTGAAATGGCAGAGTTTGCTAGTCAGACCTTAGAGGGAAATGTGCATTTTGAATTGTCAGTGGAAAATGTCGATAAACCTGAGTTGAATCGGTCAGCCTGTGTGAAGCGAATTTTACCGATATATTTGGCGCATGATGTCGTTCTGACACGGGCGCCCACGTTCCGTCAAAAAGCTGAATTGCTGGGCAGGGTTTGCTTTTTAGTCGGTGTTGATACGATTGGCCGAATTGCTGAAACTCGTTATTACACTGATCCAAGCGATCGTGATGCCGCGTTTCAGGAAATGTCGGACTGGAAGGTATGTTTTTTAGTTTTCGGTCGTACAATGGATGCTTCCTTTTCGACATCCACAGAGGATCAACCACAATTTACTCAGCTAGAAGATATGGAACTTCCGGACTCGCTGATACAGATATGTAAGGGAGTTGGCGAAGATCAGTTTCGTCAGGATGTTTCTTCCAGGGATTTACGGTAAACGGACGGGCAGTTGGAACAGCACACCACTCCTCAGGGAGTAGATTTGTATCGACGCGGTATTTTACTGGGCGCCGTATCCTCGATTGGATATTCCGCGGCTAATGTTTTTCTGCGTGCTGTGGATGATTGCGACCCGGTTTGGGTGAGTTGTATTAAAGCGGTCCCTACGATTTTGGTTGTCTTTCCCTGGTTGGTGTGGCGATACCAAAAAGTTGAAAGTAAATTCTGTCCGCCCAAGCTAGTGTTAGGCTTGGTATTGTTATCCATGACTTCCCATTTTCTGGGCAACGTCGGCTTTCAATGGTCGCTCAATAAAATTGGCATCAGTTTGGCAGTTCCAATCTGCTTAGGAGTGTTGATTGTGACGGGAGCCTTAGTGGATTGGTGGTTTTTAAAGGATAAGCCGTCACGGAGGACAATGTGGTCTATGGCGATTTTGATCACGGCCGTTGTGGTCTTGTCGATTGGTGGAAAAGAGGCATTCGCTCAATTAAAGAAAACACTGGAGGACCCTGATTCGAACCCTTATTTATTAGCGTTGGCGGTGGGCGCTGTGATTGTTTCCGGAATTAATTATGGCTTCTTTGGTGCGGTAATTAAGGTGGTTGGTAATCGAGATGTTTCCCAGCCGGCGATCATGACAATCATCAGCGTGACAGGATTTCTATTTTTATTGGTGATCAGTGCTTTAAACGGATCGTGGCGAGTAGAGCGCAATTTAGAAGTGGAGAATCTACTGCACATGACACTGGCGGGCATTTGTAATGCGATTGCCTTTGTTGCCTTGGTTTCGGCTATCAAGATTCTTTCCGTGACTCGTTACAACCTTGTAAATGCGAGCCAGGCAGCTTTAGGCGCCATTACGGGAGCGGTAATTTTCCATGAACCAGTCAGTAGTTGGATGGTCGGAGGTATTGTTCTGACCGTCGTAGGGTTGATGGTGATGAAGAGAAATAAGTGACCTTCTTCCAAACACAAAATAGAATAATTCCAGATTGCCTGACGGTTGTCTAAAATGGAAGAGAGAGCAAGCCATTGGTTAGGAGTCAGTTTCACAGATGTCTTCTGTAGATAGCCCAGTCCTTCCGGCCTACCTCGGAGTTGATGTAGGCGGAACAAGTATTAAGATCGGGATCGTTGATGATACCGGTAGAAGTCTTGCGCATGGGAAAATCGCGACAGAGCACGAAAAGGGGCCTGAAGACGGTGTCGCTAGAATCCTTTCATTTTCAAAGGGTCTCTTAGAAGAAGCTGGGGTTGTCTGGAAGGATATTCGAGCTGTTGGTCTAGGGACACCTGGGACGATGAATGTCAAAGAGGGTGAGCTTCTTCATATGCCAAATATGA
Organism: Rhodopirellula sp.; assembly: GCA_002698965.1. GTDB lineage: Bacteria > Planctomycetota > Planctomycetia > Pirellulales > Pirellulaceae > UBA721. The sequence goes on from PAAT01000103.1 coordinate 70,493, forward strand.
GCGGCTGGAATTTTTTCCCAATTCGTAGCTATGTCGAAGAGCAATCAGAAAAGCCTGTCGCTTTTATCAACGACGGTAATGCCGCAGCGTATGGTGAGTATTGGGTCGGTCGCGGGCGTGAACACGACAGCTTAGTAATGTTCACTCTTGGTACTGGTGTCGGCGGTGGAATCATCCTAGAGGATATTGCGTTGCATGGAGAGAATAGCCATGGCAGCGAGTGTGGCCATATCATCATCGATAGTAGTCCTGATGCACGGATTTGTCCCTGTGGCCAGCGGGGCCATCTGGAGGCTTATGTTAGTGCCACGAGCCTGGTCAAACGGGCCAAGGAGCGGCTGTCAGCAGGTGAAACCTCGTCGTTAACAAGTGTTCTACGGGAAGATGGTGTAATGACCGCACTTGATATTGCAAATCATGCTGAGCAGGGCGATATCTTCGCTAAAGATCTGGTAGTGGAAACTGCCGAGTTCTTGAGCCGGGGCATTACGACGATGATGCATATTATTGATCCGGCGATTGTTGTTCTGGGTGGAGGAATGAATTTTGGCGGTAGTGCTTCTCCAATTGGTCAGATATTTTTAGAGACTATTCGCAGGACAGTGACAGAGTTGACCTTCCCAGTTCTGGCAGAAAATACGATTATAGATTTTGCGACGCTTGGCAGCTCTTGCGGATATATAGGAGCGGCGGGGGTTGCTCGTAAACAATATGGCCAAATTTCTTCCTAGCCTAAAAAATAGAGACGGACAGATCGGTTCAATGGATTGCCGCAACATTAGAAACTTCAGCATCATCGCTCATATTGACCATGGTAAAAGTACGCTGGCAGACCGACTGCTGGAATACACCGGAACCGTATCGGAGCGAGAAATGAAGGAACAAATGCTGGATGATATGCAGCTTGAACGGGATCGTGGTATCACGATTAAAGCTCGCAGTGTCAGTGTTGAGTACAAACGTGGGAAGGAAATATACCAGCTCAACCTGATTGACACTCCAGGTCATGTCGACTTTCAATACGAAGTATCACGAGCGCTGACATGTTGCGAAGGAGCACTTTTATTGGTCGATGCGTTTCAGGGCGTTGAGGCTCAGACAGTTGCTAATGGCTATAACGCCTTTGATCATGATTTGGCGATTATCCCGGTCATTAACAAGATTGATCTGGATTATGCGCGCGTTGATGAAGTCATCGAGGAAATTGAACAGCAGTTTGGCTTGGGGGACGCTGAGGTTCAAAAGGTAAGTGCCAAGGAAGGTATCGGCATCGAAGGCTTATTGGATTCAATCATTAAGAATGTGCCTCCGCCGAAAGGTAATCCCAAGGCTGAGTTAGCCGCAATGGTTTTTGATTCTCATTATGACGAATTCCGTGGAGCGATTACGTATCTCCGCGTGATGGAAGGAACGATTCGCAAAGGCGATAAGATTAAGTTTATTCGCGCCGGTTCCACGCATGATGTGATCGAGATCGGGCAATTTACCCCCCAGCAGACACCATGCGATGAACTTCAGGCAGGACAGGTGGGTTATGTGATTTGTAATATCAAGTCACTCGAGATGGTACACATTGGAGATACATTGTGTCTCAGCAAGTCCGAAGTCGAGCCCTTACCCGGTTATCAAGAACCAAAACGCATGGTTTATTGCGGCCTCTATCCTTCAGATGGTCAGGATTTTAAAGAACTGCGAGATGCTTTAGGACGCCTGAAGATAAATGATCCAAGTTTCGAATTTGAAGCTGAGACCAGTGAAGCTTTGGGGTTTGGATTTCGGTGTGGATTTCTTGGCTTATTGCATATGGAAATTGTGCAGCAACGTTTAGAACAGGAGTCCGATGTTGACCTGATACAAACTGCGCCCAACGTAACTTATGAAGTCACAAAAAAAGATGGGACAGAGTTGCGAATTCATCGCCCTCAGGAGGTGCCGGAGCCAGGCGATATCCTTGAGTTTCGTCAGCCGATCGTCCGAGTTAACTTTATTACGCCGGGGGAATACGTTGGCGCTATTATGAAGTTATGCAATGAACGTCGCGGGGTGCAGCAGTCACAGGAATACATCTCTCCAACTCGCATGATGTTATCCTATGATCTGCCACTGGCAGAAGTCATCTATGACCTGCACGATAAGCTTAAGAGTTCAACTCGTGGCTATGGAACAATGGATTACGAGATTATTGGTTATCAGGCAGCTGATCTGGTTCGTATGGATATTCTGGTAAACGGTAATCGAGTTGACGCATTGAGCGTGATTTGCCACCGGGCCGATTCTCAGGTACGTGGGCGGGCTGTTTGCAAAAAGCTCAAGCAGGAGATTGATCGTCACATGTTCGAAGTGGCCGTTCAGGCTGCAATTGGCGCTAAGATTATTGCCCGAGAAACTGTTCGCGCTCTTCGTAAAAACGTGACTGCAAAATGCTATGGCGGTGATATTTCACGAAAGAAGAAACTTTGGGCGAAACAACGCGAAGGTAAAAAACGAATGAAGAGTATCGGCAGTGTGGATATTCCTCAAAAGGCCTTTATGGCAGTGCTGGATAAAGGCCAGGAAAAGAATTAAGCAAAATGGCTCACCAAAATCGCCTCATCGTTTATGCTTATGCGTTGGCGATCGTAATCTTTGGGGCAGTCATTGGATGGCTATTACGTAATTCAGGAACCCCGGATTTCTATCAGGCCCCCGTCGTTTCCGGTAGCATGGGACAATCAATTCCAGGACCGCATTATGCTTTGCACTGTTACGACTGTAAGATCCCACTGATCGTCGACGCTGAGACAGTCGGTGATGAGAACCTTCCGATTTGTTTCAATTGTGGGGCGTCCAACTCACTGGAAGATATTTCGGCACAGATTAATCGGGTGTCCTATGAAGACGTTGATGAAGCCTTTTTCACTCGGTGGCAGCGCGTAGTATTTGATTACCAGGATTCGCGTTACATAAAACGAATTGTAGGACTGCCCGGAGAGAAGATTGCCATCGAAAATGGTGAGCTTTTTGTTGATGGTGAACTGTATCAGAAGGACTTGCAAGAATTTGATCAGTTAAGCTCAGTCGTGTTTGATAGTCGCTTTCAACCACATGACTCGTCTTACAATTTGCTTCAGCGCTTTGGTGTGAGAGGTGATGAGCAAGGATGGATTTACACAGCGGACAATGTATTTGCTTTTGACGCACCAGTAAAAACACATCCGCAATGGCTTGATTATTATCACTGGAATGTTGTTGCCGGATTTGTTCCTCCGCTTGAACGGGGTACATCGACAGCTATTTTTGACTATCTACCTTACAATCAGTTTATTTCACGATCGCGACTCAACTTCGTCGATGACTTTGTGCTCGACATTTCATTAAAGATTTATGAGCCGGGGGTAGTGGGATTACGGTTGTTAAATGTCGAGTTGGAATTGGACTTCAAGCGATTTGAATTGCGGCGGCAAGCCGAAACCGGTTCAGGTAAAGTCCGTCTCGCTAAGACGAAATGGGATGATAAAGGGACGGAGGTGAAGTTTCGTATTGGTCTTGTAGACGGGCTGTTGATCGTGGCGAACAACAATGTCTATGACAAATCTGGATTTAAACGGCTGGAATTATCAGGGGATTACGATGTAGATTTGGCCGCACGTCTAAATCCAATTTCGATCTCCGCGGATGAAGGGGTTTTAGATATCACCCATTTGAGAATAGCCAGGGATATTTATTGGCTGGGAGCGGATTATACAGCTAATCGCTGGGAGACGGAACTTACGGAAGCGAATCCTGCTTTCCTGCTGATTGGTGATAATCAACCCGTTTCCCGGGACTGCCGGCAGTGGGGTGAAGCAATCCCGGAAGATGCCATCGTAGGTATTGTGTCTGATTAGCAATTTTACCGGTTTGTTGCGAACAAACAGTGGTTCCGCCCCCTATCTGTTCTCAGGTATAGTATTAGATACTAGAGAAGATTCTTCACGTATCCGATGCACTGGGAACAATACTGGCCGGTTAGAAAGAACGATGAAAAACCAAGTTGAAACAGAGTTAGAAGTCGACGGTTTCGTGATGTATGCTCGCGATTTGCTGGAAGGTTTTGCGATAGCGATAATCCTTGCATTCATTTTTCGCGGCTTTGTCGTTGAAGCGTTTATCATTCCCACAGGTTCGATGGCTCATGGCTTACAGGGGACTCATATCGAGCATGACTGTCATATCTGTAATTACAGATATCGAGCAGGAGCAAGTGAAGAGAATGACGGCAGAGATGAAGTTGTTGCGACTGTTTGTCCGATGTGTGGCTTCACCGAGGTGCTGGACAAGGGAATACACTCGAAGAATGCAGGTTCCGGTGACCGAATCTTGGTGAACAAGTTTGCGTATATGTTCAAGGAACCTGATCGTTGGGATGTGATTGTCTTCAAGAATCCAACAAAAGCTACAGAGAACTACATTAAGCGATTAGTTGGGTTGCCGAATGAAAAGGTGCTGATTTCCAACGGCGATATCTATACCAAGCCACTTACTAATACCAATGCGGTTTATGAAATCCAGCGAAAATCTGAACGTAAACAACTCGCTATGATGCAATTGGTGCACGATACTCAGTATCGTCCCGTGATTCTTGATGAATTGATGTGGCCTCAGCCCTGGAGAATGGTTGGCTCCTATGCCAATGGATACCGCCCACCGCCGGAAGAGGGGACTCCGGGAAACTGGCAACCTTCTATTCAAGGCTTCAGATATTCAATTGACGGGACGAATAAGGAGAAGGTTGGTATTCGTTACCACCACAATATTCCAGACCAGTCTATTTGGCTCATTTACAATCAGTTGCGAATTGATTTGGAAGCAGCCGAAGCCGCAGGTCGACAGGAAGAAGTTGACTGGAAGCGTGAACAGATGAAAATTATATTCTGGCCTTATCCAAAATTGATAACAGATGTTTATGCTTACAATACGACCATTACGAGAAGTATGGTGGAGAGTATAGATGGCGATAAGGTTTTCTTACCCCCGTTCATGGAAAACCAAGTTAGCGAGGGAGCGGAGTCGGACTTATCGGGACTGGGTTTCTCGCTGGATGACAGGCAGGAATACATTTCTAAGTTTCGTGAGTTGATGCAAGGTGATCAAATCGTTGCGAGATCTGTTATAGATGAGTTAACACGATTATTTCGGGTTGGTTGGCCGGGCAGCTCGACGCGCGGACAATACTGGGTTGCTGACCTGGCTGTCGAATTTGACGTTACCATTGAAAGCGACAGTGGAAAGCTTGGGTTTGATATCGTTGAATCTGGAGTTCATTACGAAGGTGAAATTGATGTTGCGACAGGTAAGTTAGTCTTGTCGATTGACGGCGGTGGTTATTTTAGCTCCGCAAAAACGGCTGAAACACCTCGCTATGAAGGCGCGACAGTGGAGGGCCAGACAGAGATCAGAGGTAAAGGCTCGCACGTTATTCGATATAGTAATTTTGATAATGAATTGCGAGTGTGGGTCGATGGTCATTTGATAGAGCTAAACCACCCGGCAACGTATCTTACAGAGCAGAATCTGGGACCTAAGTGGTCTGAAGAAGATCCCGGGGATCTTCTGCCTGTTGGTCTGCACTCGACCGAGCTTGCTGTGACTCTTACGAATGCACGGGTGTTTCGTGATGTTTACTATATTGCATCTGATAATAGTAGTATTGTAGGCGGGGAATACAAAGAAAGCCTGATTTCAAATTCTGATGAAACGCGGGCATTTATTCAAAGGTATCGAGAGCATGTTGGAGTTGTTGACAGACTTTGGTTGGAACCCGGGATCCGAGTTCCAAACCAGAACGTTGTTCAGCTTCATTTGAATCTGTTTCCCGCTTGGAATGACTCATCATTTTTCACAGATCGGGAACAACTCACCTTTAATGTAATGGAGGATGAATTCTTCCCGATGGGGGATAATAGCCCTGCTAGCGCTGATGCCAGATGGTTCAAATGGAAAAACGAGCTTGGTAAAAATACATTTAATCGAAAGTTATTTATTGGTGAGGCATTGCTGATCTATTGGCCTCGTGGACAAGGTGACCCCGTCCTGGACTGGCCGCTCATACCGAACTTTCCAAGAATCGGTGTAATACAGTAAGATAAACGCCGTAGTGAATCAGCCCAATTAAAGCGAGTATTGCGAGTAGCGACAGGATGTCGATTCTTGAAGTCAATGGTTTGGTTAAATCCTTCGGCCGTAAACTGGTCGTAAATAAAGTTAGCTTCTCAGTGGAAGCTGGTGAAATTGTAGGGTTGTTGGGCCCTAACGGTGCTGGAAAGACTACGACTTTTAAGATGACTTGCGGTATGGAACGTCCTGATGAAGGAACGGTGGCCCTCCACGATCAGGATGTTACCAATTGGCCCATGTTTCGCCGTGCTCGAGAAGGACAGATGGGGTATCTACCTCAAGATTCAAGTGTTTTTGCCAAGCTTTCTGTGGAGCAAAATCTGAATCTGATGATCGAACTTCAGGGCATCACAGGGAAAGCCAAACGGCAGCGTTGTAATGAGCTATTAGAACGCTTCAAGATTACGCACATCCGCAAAACAAAAGCAGGACGTGTTTCTGGCGGAGAACGCCGACGTTTAGAAATTGCTCGCTGTCTGATTCTCGAGCCTGAGATAATCATGCTCGATGAACCATTTGCCGGTATCGACCCAGTGACAATCGATGGGATTCAAAAAACAATTTCCGAACTTCGAGAGTCTGAAGGGATCTCGTTCTTTATTACAGATCACGCCGCGATCGAAATTCTTGAGATCGTAGATCGCGTGTATGTCATTGATCGGGGTGAGTTTCTATTTAGCGGTACTGCCGAGGATGCAATCAATGATCCTGCAGTCAAAGAAAAATATCTGGGCAATACTGAGCAGAAGCTTTATACGGCGCAGTCAGCCTAAAATGTGAACGGCACGCTACCAAGTCGGGAAATCGTTTCCTCCATCAACTCCTGCTCACGCTGTTCGTCCTCGGCTACATAAGTGACAGAGAAGCGTAGGAATGCTCCGGCATTGTCCCATGGTACAGTCACAATACCGTGCTCTGTGATCAAATACTGACTGGCTTCCTCAGCATTGGCAAAACTTGGTCCGCCCTCAACGCCGGTAGGAGCGGGAGTGTACAGAAAGTATGAACCGCCAGGCATATCGCATTGGAACCCGCACTGTTGCAGGGTTTTAACGAGCGATGTCATACGACGACGATACTTCTCACGAATCCGATGGGGAATGGATTCATTGTCCAGTGCCGCCGCCGCAGCTTTCTGAATAGCAATGAACTGGCCACTATCGCAGTTGTCTTTCACATCTGAAAAAGCTTGAACCAAAAGCGGATTACCACAAACCCAGCCAATACGCCAACCGATCATGTCGAAACCTTTAGAAAGTGAATGGACCTCAACTCCAATATCACGCGCACCAGGTGTTTCCAGAAAACTCGTTGGACGGCCATCAAAAGTAAGTAGGATGTGGGCGGCGTCCTGTACGACGACGACGTTGTTATCCTTAGCAAACTGAACGACTTTTTCAAAGAATTCGGCAGTCGCTAACTTACCGGTTGGGCTATTGGGGTAGTTGATAACTAACAGCTTGGCTCGATCTAATATGTCTTGAGGAATCGAATCCAGATCTGGCAAAAAGTTGTTTTCTGACAAAAGAGGTAGCTCATGAACGTCACCTCCGTAGTATTTTGTGTGGGTGCCCGCGACCGGATAACCAGGCACGGTCATCAACGTGATATCACCGGGATTGATAAAACAGGCAGGAATCATTGACAATGCAGTTTTAGAACCAATGCAGTGATTTACTTCAGTCGTCGCTTCTAATTCGACATTAAAATTCCGTTGCATAAAACGAGCGACGGCTTCCTTGAATTCAGCGATACCATTATCAGCGTATCCTCGATTTTCTTGTTTATGGATTTCCTGAGCCATTACTTCACGGACAGCTTCGTCCGCTGGAGAGTCATTTTCACCGATGCCAAAGTCTAACAAAAGTCGATCAGGGAAGTCGGTTAAAGCTTTACGCTTAGCACGTTTGATTTTCTCAAACTTATATATGTCGGTACCTTTACCGTAGTTCTCACCACCGATTCGGTTTGCAAATAATTGTTGGAAGTAGGGATCGCTCATCCTTAGGTTGTTTCACTTTACATTTCGATTGGAAAATGGTCACTTGATACTTCCAAAGTAATTCAAAACAGGTGGTTACGAAACCGGCTGTCTTGCATAGATTGGGAAAACATGCCAAGAATCGGGATACAGAAAGAGCTTCAGAGTAAGTGTCGAGCTTTAATTTCTAAATATTGATTAATCAGGGGAGCCGTGAGGTCTTCCGGCATCACATCCAGCGAGAACACGCCCTGATGACTAAGACTATTTAGTACGTCATGCCGCCAGTTAAGAATTTGAGCAGCGGCTGCCGCATTGAAGAGACTCTCCGTTTGTTCAGCTTCTTCGTAGATTTCATAATCACGCATCATAACGCTGACCGGAAGATGTCGTTTTGATACCGTTTGCATGTATTGCACAACCTGTTGTGAGTTCACTTCGTCGACCACATTGGTGATTAGTACAACCATTGCTCGTTTATTACAACGATTCGCTAAATAGAGAAAAGCTTCGTCATATCTGGATTCCACCATGCGAGGAAATTGATTGAAACAGGCATGCAGTAATTGGTTCATGTGTCCAGTACCACTTCGCGGGGGCACAAAGCAGTGGACTTTATCTGAGAAGCATATGAGACCTACCGAGTCACCCTGAGATAAAGCGACATGGCTGAGCATTAGTGTTGAATTGAGTGCATGATCTACGAATGACATTCCGTCAGATTCGTTGGTCATCATACGTCCGCAATCTACCAGAAAGATAATACGCTGACTCTGGCTTGTCTGGTAGTCTTTGACAATCAGCTTATTGTGACGGGCACTGCTACGCCAGTTTATATTCTTGTAGTGGTCATCCCTCGTATATTCGCGCAGGCGTTCGAACTCGTTGTCTTGTCCCACTTTACGAGTGCGGCGAACGCCTAATAATGCCAACCGGTTGGTGCGAGCCAGCAACGCATAATGCGATAGTTGTTTGAGATCAGGGTAAACATGCAATTCAGATTTGAACGGTAAGATTAAGTGACGTTTCCAGAACCCAAATAATGATCGGACTCGAACATAAAGGCAGTGCATAGGGAAATTCCCTCGCTGGTGAGGTATTACCTGATATTCGAATTCGAGAGTTTCGTCAGGAGTAATCTTTGAGGAAAACGTGACGAGGTCCACTTCAAATTCCTCGGGGATGTCATCCACCATGGTGACTTTGAATGTTCTCCGCCCATTGTTTGTAAGTTGAAATTTGATCGTGGTAGATTTAGCGAGTGAGGCGACCTTTTGATGTATTCGCTCCGCCGTCAATGATGCGGCGGAGGGTGTGGTGAATAAATCGAATCCGGCAACGGCGAAGATTACTAAGTCCAGAATAATAGCCGGCAAGAGCATATCCGGCTTAAAAATGATGCTGATGCTGATTAGGGCTGGTAGGAATAGAGCAACGACATAAATCAGATTAGGATAGACCTTACTGCGAGCCACTAAAATAAGTGGAAGCGTGAAAATCAGAAGTGTCAGCCATGGGAACATCTGAATCAGCTCCAGATTTTCCTGTGTCTGTTGTTGGATTTGCTCCAAATTTTCATCCACGATAAAAGCTCGTTCTCTAGCGTTGCCGTTTAATTAATTAGGTCTCGTGTGATTATAGACGAGGGACGTTGACGGTCCGGATTAGATCTGTGAGGATCTGATCTACTTCCTGCCCTTCAACTTCAGATTCAGCTGTTAACATGACTCGATGCCGCAGGATAGGTAATGCAATTTGAACGACATCATCAGGAATCGCGTAATCTCGTCCCTGGAAGGCAGCCAGCGTACGAGCTCCCTGCATAAGTGCGAGGCCAGCACGAGGCGAAGCGCCCATATAGAGCTGAGGCCATTGGCGGGTCAGCCGGACAATTTTGTTGATGTAATCCGCCAACGCATCGTCGATCCGAACAGCGGCATTGGCTTTGATTGCCTCGTTAATTTCGGCAGGTGAAGAAACCGTTTGTAATTCCGTTGTTAGTATTTCCCCCAGATCTTTTTGCTGGCTATGCTGCTTCAGGATATCTGCTTCCTGTTGTTCGGTTGGATAGTTCACGATTAGTTTCATCATAAAACGGTCCAATTGAGCTTCCGGAAGGTTATATGTCCCTTCCTGCTCGACAGGGTTTTGTGTCGCGATGACCAAGAATGGCGGATCGAGTTTATAACTTTCACCGTCTACCGTGACTCGGTGTTCCTGCATAATTTCGAGAAGTGCAGCATGAGTTTTAGCTGGCGAGCGGTTAATCTCATCCGCTAAAAGCAATTGAGTGAAGACAGGGCCGGGATGAAATGTGAATTCCTGAGTTTTCACATTGAAGATCGGGGCACCTGTGATATCAGAAGGCATGAGGTCGGCAGTGAACTGGATTCGACCAAATTCACAACCAAGTACATGTCCCAGAGTTCGTACAAACAGCGTTTTTCCTAGCCCGGGGACACTTTCAATTAGCACGTGTCCGTTCGAAAATAGTGAGACCAGAGTTCCCAGCACGAGTTCTTCCTGTCCAACAAAGATTTTGGCCACTTCGGTGGTAATTTTGGTGAAGAGTTGCCGTGTTGGTGTGTCAGCGCCAGTATCCGCTGATTGGGCCAATGACATTTTCCCAATACTTCCGGCTACTGGATTATTAGCGACTGGCTGAGGCGCAATTGGCTGAGGCGCGACTGGCTGAGGCGCAATTGGCTGGGGAGTGACTGGCTGAAGGGCCTGCCCCGGCACGTTGATAATATTCTGGCACTGTGGACACTGTACTTGGGTTCCCGTAAATGATGGGGGCAGTGTAAGTGGCTGTGAACATAGTGGGCAGTTAAAGGTACCAATAGACATTTCAATTACCTTTGTTTAGGTCTTTTTAAGTTGGTTTCTTTTTTTGTTTTTGTGGTTGGTATGTTGTTTGTTCATTTGATCGTTGGCGATACATTTGCAAGCAGTGATTGGCAAATCCAGTATTGCCTCCACGTTTAAGTAAATCACCAAGCGCTCGAACATGTCGTCCAAAATTGGAAACACTTTGATTTTCATTCATATCATCGATGACGGAATTAAGTTGATATTTTGTTTTCGGCCGGCCGAAGATGGGAAAACGGTAGAAGCAATAAACAATGCCGATCACGATGAGGTGAATTAAAATAATTCCAAAAGGCCAGGTCTGTAAAATGGTCACGATGCTTGGTGGGCGAGCAGCCGAAGGTGCGTTTTCTAATACGGGTACATCTTCCCAGTCATCAAATTGACTTTCCAGGAAGCAGACGACTTTCTGTCTCCCAACCTTTTCAATAAGTTTAGTCGCTAACTTTCGATGTTCCCGATGGACAAGCGGCACATTGAGAAGGAATGAGCCATTGGCGATGACATAAATCTGACCATTATTGAATTTTGTACGATTTTTAATTCTGGTGATTAACGGGATATTTTCATAAAAGAGTTGTGGATCGTATTCGTACCGATTAAAACTTGCGCTTCTCCCTTTGTCGGATTCCACGAAATAGCTTTGCAGTCGCATTTTGAGTCCGCCGGATGAAACGCCATCCATCCAGTCGGTGGTGGATTGTGCTGAACGGATAGTACGGACGGTATTGTCGGCCTGAATCTTGAACCAGACGCAGTCTTCATCATCAATAATGGCCATGCGTTTGACTTGATGAGCACCCCAAACATCTGCCAGTTTTAAGGCCAGTAGTGTCTGTTCGTCCGGGCTGGCCTCTTTAGCGACTTCAATCCAGTAATCCATGGTGGCGTCATAATCTCGCCCGATAAAGATAAATGTACGGCTGGCTTTCTCCTGAAGCCACTTTTCGATTGCGGCGACTTCAGATTCCGATGGCACATGGAAGTTGTCGGGTGCCCAAATAATTACATCAGCCTGCTGGGTTGGGCGGCCGAGTACCCGTGAATAGAACACACTGTGTCCACGGTCTTCAAACATTTGAGCGAGCACTCCTGTACCATTAATGCTGTAACGACCGGCGGACTGATTTCCCTGACCATAAGTAGCATCAATGTCGTCCTCCTGAGCCAGTACGACTGTAGTATGCCCGCTGACAATCACCAGACATGCGATCGCTATGAGAAGGAAATGTTTGCCGTGCATTACACTAACCCCACTTGTTGCGTCGGGGTTAGATTCTGAAAGCTATTTACTTCCCGCCAACATTCTTCAAAACGACTCTGACTTAGCTCTTTGTTTCCAAAGAATACGTCTTCAAATGCTCGCACTGTATTCGCCAGCCGAGATTTCAGATTTTCATTTGGCAGCACTTCGCGGAGGTACTGATGATTTGTTTTTCCACGCGTTAATTTAATGAGTGCGGCTTTATCGAGTTGAATCAATTCGTAACTAAACAGGTAGATGATTGCCTGATCGTAATCCCCGGCTTGATAACATTCGCGTGCTTGGTCCAAAAGGTTTTTATAGGCAGTGTCGAGTTGAAAGGGTAATTCTTCAACGCGTTGCTCGTCGGTAATGACTGTTGAGTCGGATGTTACACCTGGATCTATTTTTGTTTTTTCGCGGTTGAGGATTGCCCAGACGATGAGGCCAAGAAGTGCTATCACGACCACCCCGAGCACAATGTAGAAAAGCCCTTTGGCGAAACCTGCACCGTCACCAATGAAGCCTAAATCGGGTGGCTCGAAACCACCTGAACGTCCGCCTGAACGATTGGTGGAGCCGCCTCCCCCGCGTCGCATATCAGAGTCGCCGTCGAATGGATTGCCAGAGCCGGCATCATTGGTTCGGCCGCCAGGATTCATGCGATCGTTTGGGCTCGCTTCGTTCTCAGCGTTATTTTCGGCAATGCGCCGCATGTATTCTTCCAAGCGTTTCATAAATGCCTCGGAGTCGAAGTCATCTAAAACATTTTCAAGATCACTCATGTCAGGGGATGGTAAGTTGTTAGGATCGAAATCCTGCTCAACATCTTCGAGCCATTCTTTGATTCGATCTTCGAGCCCTTCCATAGTTTCCATACGTTCTCGCATCCGTTCTATGAACTCGGTATTGAGGGGGATACGCCGCAGTTGATCTTCTTGGTCGTCGTACCATGGAAACGGAGTTTCACGCGTCAACGCTTTACGTCCGGATTCGACCGGATCAGAGCCACCTTGAGCATAGGTGACCATTGGAACCAATTCGCACAGTAGTAGTGCGAAGAACATCAATCGTAAATACTGTTTCATATGACGCTCCCTACCAACTAGTACCTAATTGTTGACGTTGTTCCAGCTTGTAAGCTTCGGTACGAATCTTTAATTCAGCTTCCCAGCCCTCGGTCAGGATACGGGTGTCAATATAATTCATAAATCGAACAACGGATGTATAACAAACTGCTAACCAGCACGAGATTGGAAACAGCCAGCGCGCCGTAAATACTGAGCTTTCGATCGTGCCGGATTCGGTGAATAGTGAAATGGAGAAAAAAGCGATTGCTCCGTAAAGACACAAGGAGAATATCGCGCCGACCAGCATTCCAAACATACTGCGTCCCATAACATTTCCGCCAGTAGCAGTATGCAGCATCTTACTACGCTGATGTAGTGTCATGCCCTTGCTGCTATCCCGCCCGGGACGTTCGAGCAGAATAATTTCCAAAGTATATGGCCTGTTCCCTCGAACGAAAAGCAACGCGATAAATATTAGTGTGTAAAACGTTAAAATAGTTCCGCGTCCGGCATATCCTGTGCCTATTAGCAAAGCGAGTAGACCCATCTGGATGATGATGCAACGGCGGAAGCCAAAGGCTGTAACAATATTCCAAAAACAGGATCGAGCATCTTTGATAAGACCTTTGATCGTTGGTTTTTCATTAAAAATTAGCTTGCTCAACATTAATGTCGATAAGATGGAAGCAATTGGAGCCTGGGTGGTGATCAACACAATTTGTAGATAGAGGTAAGTCTTGAAGCTAAGGTCCGAGGTGGTGAACTCCCGCTCGACAATCGACCCGCTACGGTATTCCAGGGGATTGAATTGTAGCGTCAGCACATGGCTTAATAGCAAATCGTTGATCAACAGTAATGGAATTGCAACGACTAAGAATGCAAGCAAGATTGGTATTGGAAAGCGCCGGATGATATGCAGGGAGATGTCTAATAATTCGCTCTCCGTGCGGCTTCTAATTTGGATATGTGTTTTATCGAATTTCATGGCGTTCTCCTTTGAAGAGACCAAAACCGATCAGATAAACCAAAATAAAAACGGTTGAAGTGAGACAAATCGTCAGTTTGAAATTGTAGTGAAGACCGGAAGGGGAAATGAATCCCTCAATCAGGGCTGCGAGAAAAAAGAAAACAATGGAGACCCCCATGACTGGCATCGACTCCATTCCGGACTTTCTTAATGAAGCGCTACGTGATAATCCATTCGTTTTGACCCACGATATTCCCAGTCGAAGTCCTGCTGCTGCTGCTAATACGATGGCTGTTAATTCAAAGGGACCGTGTGCGGTTACAAATTCAACAAAGTTGTCGGTCATCGGCACATCCTCACGAACCATATAGCCGAAGATTGCTCCCAGAAATGCAGAATTGAATAGCGTTACAAGCAGACCCGGAATAATCAGAATGCCTGTTACGAAACAGCTTAATCCAATTCCGGTATTGTGATTGGCATAAAACCCAGCGGCCATTCCTCCCGCTCCAATTCCACGTCCTTCTTCGGCGACGGAAGTGGCATACATTTCTTCAAGAGACCAAAGTTGCTCCTGGGTGATAATATCTACGTGGTATTCCGGGAAAATTTCGGTTTCGTAAGCGAGATAGGCTGACAATAAGAAGGTGCCATAAAAAAAGATGAACATGAATTGCACACAGCCATCCCGCAGAATTCGTCTAGGAACGTCAAACACCAAGACGTGAAACCATGCATTGAACTGGAAACGCCGTGAGCGGTATAAACGGCTATGAGCACGACCTACCAGTCGATGCAAGTATTCGACTGTCTCCGGAGGCAGATTGTAGGAGTCCGCTAAGGCCAAATCAGCACAGGCACTACGGTAAAGTGATGCAAAAGTGGATAGTTGCTCTGCCGAAATCGACGAGGTTCGGCGTTTACCAACGGTATCACATAGTAATTCGAGTTCCTGCCATTGCTGCTGGCGTTGTAAAAGTAAGTCAGCTACTTTCATCGCAAAAGCCCTCCACTGGGAGGTCGACCGGAAGGTCGGCTAGGTTGAGATACTTGCGAACTGGGCGATTGTAGTTGAACCGGTGGCTGCCCAAACCCAGATGCTTGCTGTGGGGCCGCTTGATATTGAATGGTTGCAGTTGGCGATAGCTGTGCTAGCTCTTGTTGAGCGTCTGATACAAAGGCTCGGTAATACAATGCCTGCAGTAGTATGTCAGGATCAAGGTTGGGAGATAAGCCGAGTTCTCGGGAAAGTGGTTCTGTTAGATGCGTAGCGATTTCACGTCGCCGGGCCTCAGAAAGTCGCGGTCGCTGGTCGACGAAATGAGCGAGCGCTTGAGACATCTCCTGATCGGCCCGGAAGGTCGCCGGGACCATGGCAGCGATTTGTAAAACTTGTGGGGAGCGAACATCGATTAGTCCAAACGTAGCTTTTCGCTGATCGACAATTACCATTGTCCCGGCGACTAGGTCACCGATACGTTGATATCGTTTGTTCATGCTCATCACAATCAAACCCATTACAAAAGTCGGAATGATCGGAGATACATAGACGGCACTGTCACCAAATTCGATACCAAACATAGCGGGTGTCACTAGAGGGTATGTGTCTGCGGTGCGGATCAGATTACGCATCACAGCCTGCATCGCGTTAATAGGTTTTCCATCCACCGTAACAGCCCGAATCCCCATCAAACGTTTTCCGGGAGTCTGTCCATTCATGTAGGTTTCGAAAACTGCGCCGTAGAACCAATTAAGTATGAAATTAGACAACAGGAAGAAGCCAATTCCCACATCTCCAATAGCCGATTGGAGAGTAACCGTGAGGACTAACAGGATGATAATGATACCAATACGAATGAGAAAATCGATAACAAAGGCAGTGGCACGTTGGAATGGGCCTGCGACACTATAGCGAAATGTAATATTCTCCGGTGTCACAATAGAGATCGTGCCGTCGATCGGATCAATGGAGTTATCACGGTTAGTCATAGCTGCTTTGCAAGATGAAATTTCAGATGAATCGCTCTTGCTCTTTCCCTTCCTTTGGGTGGAACAGTTCTAATTATCTTTAATGCGACTAAGATGTGCAATTATTGGAAACGCTACAAAACGGATTAGTTTTTTTAATTAGGTATCGAGTTTTCGTTACTCGAAGTACTGCAATTTCCATCCCCTGTCTTGAAAACCAGTCCCAGGGGGATTAAACAAGGACTATTGTTTTAATGATTAGAGCGGGTAAGCAAATACATTTATCATAGTTTTTACTAGAAAAAGCGAGTTGATATGAGACTTGAAGGAAAGACGGCCGTGATTACAGGCGGTGGTACAGGAATCGGGCAAGGTATTGCACAGGCCTATGCAGGTGAAGGATGTAAGGTAGTGATTGCCGGACGTCGTGAAGAACCTTTGAAAATCGCGGCTGAGGCTTGGAATGGCGCCGGCGAAATGCTTTATCAGACGATGGATGTTGCCTGTCGTGATAGTGTCAAAGGTTTCTTTGACTGGGTTGCTGAAAATGTCGGGCAGATTGACATTCTGGTCAATTCAGCTGGAACCAATATTCCTAACCGAACGATAGCAGCGATGGAGCCGGAGCAGTGGGATCAGGTGATGGCGATCAATGCCAGCGGCGCTTACTACACAATGTACGAGGCACTACCCCAGATGCGTGAACGTGGTGATGGCATCGTCATCAATATTTCATCCATCTCAGGCATCCGTTCCACCGCTCTTGGTGGCGTCGCATATTCGGCCTCTAAGTTTGCGATGGCTGCTTTGGGAATTGCAAGCTCCAATGAAGCCAATGTCGACGGTGTACGAGTTACCAATATCTATCCTGGTGAAGTAGAAACACCGATATTGGAAAAACGACCAAACCCTGTAACCGAAGAACATCGCGCTCGCATGTTGCAGCCGGAGGATTTAGGGCATTTGGCACTCTCGATTGCTACCTTGCCTCCACGAGCTCACATCCCTGAAGTCACGATTAAACCTCTCAGTCAGGAATTCATGTAAATNAGGAATCCAGACNGGCTATAAAAAAAGCCCGGGAGCTGGTGCTCNCGGGCTTTTTATATTCNGAGTNTATGTTTACTCAACTTCCCAAGTGTTACCGGAGTTAAATAAATCATTTAGTACGGCATTCGGAGCAGCTTCCTGAGCTGCGGCCACCTGGGCATTGAGTTGGTCGTCATAAACCGGAGCATCAATTTGGCGAAATACGCCAATAGCTTCAGGGAACTCAGGCTGGTGCATCCGTGACAATAAGTAGGCCATCGTCGGTTCCGGAGCTTCAGCGTCATGGAACAACAGATCGTCTTCAGCGATACCGCTGCCAAGTTCAACCACCTCCGGATTTAGACCGTTGAGTCGAATCCCTTTATTGCTGTCGGCACCGAAGATCAGAGGCTTGCCATGTTCGAGCTCGACCACGTTGTCCTGTTTGGTTGCACGGTCGGTTGCGTACTTCCAGGCACCATCATTGAAAATATTACAGTTCTGATAAACTTCCACAAAGGAAGCGCCGTTATGTTCAGCGGCCTTTTGAAGTGTGGCCGCCAAATGTTTCACATTTGTATCGATGGTACGAGCGATAAAGGTTGCTCCACATCCAACAGCCACGGATAGCGGAGTTAGTGGGTTGTCGACCGATCCCATGGGGGTACTCTTGGTGACCTTTCCAATTTCGGAAGTCGGTGAATACTGGCCTTTTGTCAATCCGTAGATTCGGTTGTTGAATAATATAATATTAATATTGACGTTACGGCGAATCGCGTGCATTAGGTGATTACCACCGATACTCAATGCATCACCGTCACCTGTGATAACCCAGACCTGAAGGTCTGGTCGAGCAGATTTTAGACCGGTGGCGAATGCCGGCGCACGTCCGTGGATGGAGTGCATGCCATAGGTTGCCATGTAGTAAGGAAAGCGGCTGGAGCAGCCGATGCCAGAGATGAAAGCGGTTTTCTCGCGAGGGAACCCCTGCGCGGCTAGCGCCTTTTTCATCTGTGCCAGAATGGAGTAGTCTCCACAGCCCGGACACCAACGGACATCCTGATCACTGCCAAAATCAGCAGGTTTTAGTACTGGTAGTTCTGTGCTCATTGAGATAAACCTGATATTTGATGAAAGGCTGGTCGGTTTGACTTAGCCGACCATTTCTTTAAATTGTGCTAATAATTCTGAGACGGTAAATGGTCGCCCCTTCACTTTATGAATTCCCGCCGCGTCAACGCCGTATGTTGATTTAATGATCTTTTGTAGCTGCCCAAGGTTTAATTCAGGTATAACAACCTTCTTAAAGTTACCCAGCAGGGCCTCCAAATTTCGCGGAAACGGGTTGATAAAACGGAGGTGAGCATGTGAGACACTCAATCCTTCAGCCTGACACTGTGTTACAGCTGTTGTACAGGCACCATAAGTACCGCCCCAACTCAAGACAAGCAGGTCACCCGACTGTTCGCCATCCACTTCTAATTCCGGAATAAAATCTGCGATCTTGTCGATCTTCTCCTGACGCATCTTACACATGAATTCGTGGTTGTCAGGATCGTAACTAACGTTTCCGGTTTCGTGTTCTTTTTCAAGTCCACCAATGCGATGCTCCAGTCCCTTGGTACCAGGCAGGGCCCACGGGCGCGATAAATTGTCATCACGTTTGTATGGGAGAAATGGTGGTTCATCCTCGCTTCGTTCACCTGGGTGTTCGATCACGATTTTTTCTAACGCATCGTAGTCGGGGATGCGCCATGGTTCGGCCCCGTTGGCGATGTATCCGTCCGAAAGGATAATCACAGGGCACATAAACTTGGCAGCCACTCGCCATGCATCGATAGCTGTTTCGAAACAATCGGCCGGGCTTCGTGAGGCGATGACAGGCAATGGTGATTCACCATTTCGGCCATACATACACTGCAATAAGTCAGATTGTTCGGTTTTCGTTGGTAGGCCAGTACTAGGACCACCACGCTGAATATTAATAATCAACATAGGTAGCTCAAGAATCATACCGAGACCCATAGCTTCACCCTTCAGAGCAATGCCAGGTCCGCTCGAGGTAGTGATTGCCATATGTCCGCCAAAGGCCGCACCAATGGTTGCACAAACTGCTGCAATTTCATCTTCAGCCTGAAACGTTCGTACGCCGAATTTTTTATGTTTAGAAAGTTCGTGCAGAATGTCAGAAGCGGGTGTGATTGGATAAGACCCAAGGAAAAGGTCTTTATCGCTGAGTTTAGCGGCCGTGATACACCCCCAGGCTAGCGCCTGATTTCCCATGATGTTTTTGTAAGTACCGGATTTGAGCTTTGCTTTTTCGACCTGGTAAGTACTGATAGCTGCTTCGGTAGTTTCACCATAGTTATAGCCAGCTTTCAATGCTTTTTCGTTAGCTCCAGCGATTTCAGGCTTGCTACCGAATTTAGCATTGATAAAGTCCAGTGTTGGCTGCAGGTCACGATTATATAACCAGTACACAAAACCCATTGCGAAGAAATTTTTACAGCGGTCGGCAAATTTATTGCTCAGTTCTAATTCTTCGACAGCAGTACGAGTTAGTAGAGTCATCTTGATTTTGATGACGCGGTACTGATCCATGTCCGGGTCATCGAGTGGGTTTGATTCGAGCTTTGCCAGACGGAACTCTTTGTCCACAAAGTTATCTTCGTTAACGATCAGCAGACCACCGCTCCGCAGGTCACTAATATTGGTAACTAAGGCCGCTGGGTTCATGACNACAAGTGTGTCGAGTTGNTCACCGGGAGTGAAGATATCTTCCGAGGCGAATTGAACCTGAAAACCAGATACNCCGGCCCTCGTTCCACGAGGNGCACGGATTTCAGCTGGGAAGTCAGGAAATGTAGCGACGTCGTTTCCAGCCANAGCAGAAGTGTTGGTCAACTGAGTTCCGGTNAGTTGCATACCGTCACCAGAGTCACCGGCAAACCGGATCGTTGCTCGGGAAATATTTTCTACTGTAGATGCCATTGGATAATTATTAAAAGAGCTAAATAGATGAGATTAATGAAAGGAGTTGGGAATGTCAGATACAGGCCATCCAAATATTTGAAATAGGAGTGCATGAAGCTGCAATTCAGCGACAGCATACTGGCTTAAGATTGATTCCCGCCCCGATTTCTATAACCGCGTCTAATGTTTCGTCCTGTGAAAAAATGGAGCACCAATTTTTCACCCTACCTCTTATTAATGGTGTATTTAAGACACCATCTAGGCGCCTAAAGTTTACATCATATTAATTAAAAGTTACCACCCCAAGGTATTTGATAACACTACCGACAAGCAAGAAATAATGAGTTTTTGCCAGAATGATATGGCTTATCTCAAACTCGTTATTTGAGTGTGATTATGAATATAGAATTAGCAGGGCTAATGCAGTGTTCGAGAGCAGTTGGAAACCGATGTTAGTTGGGTTTTTTATAGAATTTGGCCAGGTCGACGGAATCCCGGGCATCATCTTCGACTAACTTCATACGTTGGGTGAGCTGATCAAGTTTTCTTTCCAGAAGTAGCAAGCGATTGGCAGAGTCTTTCTCGGCCCTTGGTCGGGGAACCTTTGGGTAAGCAAGCTGTCGTTGCAATGCGGCAAACAGGAACATCGGCTCTTTTTGCCGATTAGCAAGAGCGATCCGCCCCTCTTGTTCCCCAAACAATATCGCTTGTTCAGGATCCGGATCGGTAGTTTGTTTGTTAGCCAGATGCCAGCTTCGTACATAGATCAGGTCTGCCAGATCGACGATACCAATTTGCCGGCGGACTATCAGTATCCATTCTTTCCAATCCTGATTATAGATTGGATCTTCGCTGATCGCCTTCAACCCAGCGTCATACTTCAGACGATTGTGGCAGAGACATTCGAGCTGGAACATAAACAGGCCGGTACGAGTTGGCGACTCAGCTCGATACTCAGCTTCGCTTTTGAGGACCTGAACCGCAGTACGTAAATCAAACTTACCATCATCACTTTCCGCTTCCGCCATTAGATAGGTCTGGAAAGGTGTGAAGTAATGCTCGAGTTGTTGCATTGCCGGGTGGAGCGTTCCGCTGTGGCAAAGCTCAGTCAGCATGTAATCAAGAGCCAGAGGTAATTTGGTGGTCGCTAAAACTTCGTCACGAACCTGCTGAATAACATCTTGAAGCGGAATCTGCTGAGGCAGGCGTTCACCTACGATTTGAAAGAAGTAGGCCTGTTCGATGTATTCTTCGCGTTTGAGCATTTTGAATCAGCAGACGATTAGAAACAATAGGCATTTTTCATGTATTTGGAATAACCGGAAGTCCACCCTGCAATCACCAATTGCCTCCACTTATTCTACATGTTAACCCCTAATCAAATAGATACCTGAGGCTTATAATTTCTGTATAGAGTCAGGCCTTAATCAGCTCTATGGTTAGTCCTGTTAGCGTTTACCCAAGTGAATAAACCAATAAAGGTAAATTCAAAGAATGACTGCCGAGTTTTCGACTGTAAAGCAAGCTGTTGATGCTATTGCTCGTGGCGAAGTCGTGATTGTCGTCGATGCGGAAGACCGTGAAAACGAAGGTGATTACATTTGTGCTGCGGAAAAAGCAACGGCCGAATCTATCAATCTAGTTCTCAGTGGCCGCGGGGATTTCTGCCTATCGGTATTACCAGAGACGGCAGAACGGCTGGAACTTGCTCCGCTGGCGGATGCCAATAGTACAAAACTTGGAACTGCCTTTATGACTCCGCTAGATCATAAAGATTGTCGCACGGGTGTGACTGCCGACGAAAGGTGCTTGACGGTAAAAACGATTGCCGATCCAAGTAGTGGTCCGGAGGAATTCGTCCGGCCGGGGCATGTTCATTTGCTGGTAGCTAAGCAGGGCGGTGTTTTACGACGTGCCGGTCATACCGAAGCGAGCCTGGACTTGGTTCGTATGGCAGGCTTGCAACCCGCTGGTGTGTTATGTGAGATTCTTGATGAGACAGGTAACCGTGCATCGAGAGAAGAATTGTTGAAGCTGGCACAAAGACAAAATCTTCAAATCATCTCTATTGAGCAATTGATTGCCCACCGACGAGTCAGCGAAAAACTAGTTCACCGTACGGCGCAAGCTAAGCTGCCGACTAAATATGGTGAATTTGAGATTCTAGTTTATAGCGTCGATTTTGAAGATTTGGAGCCCGTGGCATTTCGCATGGGAGACCTTGGTAGTTGTGATGAAGCACCCCTGGTAAGAATGCATTCCAGCTGTTTTACAGGAGACGTCTTAACGAGTCTTCGGTGTGACTGTGGCGACCAGTTACATATGGCTTTGCAGATGATTAGCCAAAATGGTTGTGGTGCTGTTGTTTATTTGCCTCAGGAAGGACGTGGCATTGGCCTGGCTGAGAAGATTAAAGCCTATTCATTGCAGGATCAGGGACTCGATACGGTTGAAGCCAATCATGCATTGGGGCACAAAGCAGATATGCGAGATTACGGAGTTGGTTTGCAAATCCTTAAAGATCTGGGTTTATCAAAGTTACGATTGCTAACGAATAACCCTAAGAAGATCGAAGCCTTCAATCTCCGTGGATATGATGTGCAGGTGGTTGATCAGGTGCCAATTGTGAGTCCTCCGAACCAACACAATGAAAAATATCTGGACACAAAACGAGATAAAATGGGCCACAAACTTCCTTAAACACCGGGTCGCGCCGATGTCGTCGACGAATTTGTTGTGCTAAGGTAATTCTTTAATCGCTCTTTGAATAGCCGGTTTTAATGTCTCGACTCGGTGACCAACTGCCAGAATTGTTCCATCCGGACCGATAGCCATCATCGTGGGTAACGCAGTAACGCTATATCTCTTTGCAATGTTCGATGCA
>PAAT01000104.1 GCA_002698965.1 Rhodopirellula sp.
TCAGCCGCTTTTA
This sequence comes from Rhodopirellula sp., assembly GCA_002698965.1. Taxonomy (GTDB): domain Bacteria; phylum Planctomycetota; class Planctomycetia; order Pirellulales; family Pirellulaceae; genus UBA721. Next base: position 14 of record PAAT01000104.1, read on the forward strand.
ACTCGGGATCCTTTTCTGCGTCTTCTTTCTTATAGAGAGCAGTTGGAATCAAAGTTGATTTCTCATATTCTTCTCCGGCCTGATAGGCAAGCAACTTCTCGATAATCCCTTTGCCCATTTGCTTTGGAAATTGAATCGGATCTGCATAAATTTTACCTTCGAGAATGGCTTGCTTCCCAGCCAGTTCGCCGTCAAACCCTACAATTTGAATGACATCCAGACGATCCGCTTCTTTCACCGCCTGCCAGGCGCCCAAAGCAGATGGGTCGTTAATTGCAAAAATACCACGTAGGTTGGGATGGGCTTTCAGGCTATCTGCGGCGGCCTTGTAGCCAATGTCCTGGTCACCCCCCCCATTAACTTCAGATACAATTGCAATTCGACCGTTTTCCGTAGATGCATTGTGAGCATCCACAACTTTTTTGAATCCATCAACGCGTAGTACACACGAGTTCGCTTGCTTGAAGTCTAAGATCAGAACTTCACCCCCTTCTTCTCCTAAAACTTCTACCATAGCGTCACCGGCAAGTTCACCACCCTGAAAGTTATCCGTACCAATGTGGCCCGCAATCTCCACGTCTTCCGCGACACACTGCAGGTCACATGTAAAGACGGGAATGCCAGCATCGTTTGCTTTCTTAATCGCCGGACCAATAGCAATTCGATCGGTTGGGTTCAACACAATCGCATCTACACCCTGACTGATAAAGTCTTCGATTTGATTGGCCTGTTTGCTTACGTCGGTATCGGCATCCGTAGTAATCACCTCAAAACCGTGTTCTGCTCCGGCTTCCTTTAGGCTATCGGAAATAATGACAAAAAACGGATTTTTCAGCGACATTGCCGAATAACCGATCTTCCCCTCAGCCGGCTCGCCATCATTGACCGGATCTATAGCTGATTCTGCAGGATTCTCGTCATTCTGAATGACAGAGCTTTCTTCGCTGGAACATCCAATCGCCAACAATGCCAATACGAGTGGCAGCCAAATATACTTTGCCATCTATATAAATCCTTAGTAACTACTGAGTGAAAAGGGAGTGTTCTATATATACAGTGATATATTCAATATAAGCCGGCGTGGAACAACTTCCTACCTGACACCATGCTTCGTTCACGATGGTCCAAAGTTTCAGTATATTAAAGAATCAAATAAAACCGGGTATTCCCTGCAGTAATATTCAGAAAATCCAAACACACTCGTAAATTCAACTTTTACCGATCCGTCCTCCAACCTCAAAAGAGCCCTGTCATGAAACGTACACTGATAGCCCTTCTTGTGCTGACCACTATTGCCGGAAGCAGTTTTGCGGAAAACTGGACGAACTGGCGCGGACCTGATTTTAACGGAGTGGCGCCAAAAGGTGATTTCCCAACGACTTGGAATGTTGATCAGAATATTTCATGGAAACTCGAATTGCCTGGCATAGGCTCTTCGACTCCCGCCATTTGGGAAGACAACATTGTGGTTACGGCCAATGACGGTGGTTTCAACCTGCTCATCTGCCTTGACCGTGCAGGCAAAGAAAAATGGCGAACTCAAATTGGATCTTCACGTGACGGGAAACATCGTAAAGCTAGTGGCAGTAATCCCTCCCCAATTACTGACGGTGAAGCGATTTATGTTTATTACAAAAGTGGAGACCTTGCCTGTCTCGACTTCACTGGCAAAGTCAAATGGATTTCCAATGTGCAGGAAGATCATGGAGAAGACACTCTCTGGTGGGATTTGGGTACTTCGCCAGTTCTGACCAAAGATTCCGTTGTCATTGCCGTCATGCAAACCGGTCCCAGCTTCTTGCTTGCGATCGATAAAGAAACTGGTAAGCAAAACTGGAAAACCGAACGTAATTTGGATGCTCCTCTCGAAGCCGCACAAAGCTATTCCACTCCGATTGTCATGAATGACAATGGCAAAGAGTCACTGATTGTTTTAGGCGCCGATTATGTTACCGGACACGATGCTTCCAGCGGAAAAGAACTGTGGCGTGTCGGTACCCTGAACCCGAACGGAGAAAAATACTGGCGCAGTATCGCTTCACCGGTACTCAGCGATGGAATCCTACTCGCTCCTTACGCACGAGGGAGAACGTTAACGGCCATTAATATCTCCCAGGAAAAGCCAGGGGTCGCTTATACCATTGAGGGTATTTGTGCAGACGTTCCGACCCCTATCGCTATTAATGGAGCGGCTGTCTGTGTGACAGATCGCGGCCTTGTGACGAAGATCAACGTGAAAACCGGTGAACAAATCTGGCAAACCGAACTGGAAAAAGCGCGCCTGTCCTATTCGGCTTCACCAATTCTGGCAGGTAAGAATATCTATCTTACTCGCGAAGATGGTGCCACCTTTGTGGTCAATGCTGAAAATGGTGATGTGGTCGCGAAGAATACTTTGGCGGAAGAGTTCACGGTTTCCACCCCGGTTTTTGCGGATGGTCAAATTCTAGTGCGGACAATGCAGGCGTTGTATTGCATAGGCAAGTAAATAGAAATGCCGGACACAATACCTATATCCGGCCCTGCTGCCTGGGTCGGTAAAGAAGTGACGCAACGGGAAGACTGGAATTTCACGCTGGCGTCGAAACACCTTGAGGAGATAAGACTCGCGGTTCGACAAACGGCTACCATGCCTTTAACCGGCATTGCTTCGGCAGAATTCTCGCTACCCATCCTTGGGCAACAATTACTTCAGATTCAGCATCAACTTGAGCATCAATCGGGAGTAACCATCCTGAAGGGGCTTCCTGTTGATGACTTTTCAGCGGAAGAGGCGGAGCGTATTTTCTGGGGGCTGTCCACCTATATCGGTACAGCGGTTTCACAAAGTGCCTCGGGCGAGCGCATTTTCCACGTGCGCGATGAAGGATTTAAGACCGGGCACCCCAAAGCTCGCGGCCCCAATACGCGCAAACGACTTAGTTTTCATACCGATCGTTGTGACATCATCGGATTTATGTGTCTGCAACAAGCTCAGTCCGGTGGGATCAATCAGCTTGTCAGTAGCGTCTCTGTTTACAATCAAATTCTTCATGAACGACCCGACCTGTTAAAAGTGCTGATGGCTCCGTATTACTACAAACGTCACAATGTGGATACCGGCAATAGTCTTCCTTACTGTCAGCAGCCGATTTTTTCCTTTCGAGATGGCATCTTCGCTTCCGCATATTTAAGGGTGCTCATTGACCGGGCTTATGCTGACAACGATCTGCCTCCGATGACCGAAACTCAACTCGAAGCCCTGAACTTTGTCGACGAAGTTGCTGCTCGGAAGGAGATGTATGTTGAATTTCGGCAGGAACCCGGTGACATCGTTCTGTTAAATAACTGGATTACCTATCATCGCCGTACAGAATTTATCGATTTTGAAGATCCGGCAAAACGTCGCCATTTACTCCGCATTTGGTTAGCAGCGCCGAATAGTAGGGCCTTGGATGAAATGTTTCGGGCGAATTACGGTGCGGTTGAGGCAGGAGCTATTCGTGGAGGCATGAATCCATCTTCTTGCAATTCGTAGGCCTTGAAATACAAACTCCTGCCAAAAGCAGTGGTAATGAAGCTACATCTTGGTCAAAATAGACATAAATCGATATCTCTGTTCGAACAACTCTGTTCGATCAGTTCTTAAACCATCTATATTTCACGACTGGAATTAATTCATCATGCGAAAAGCTATTTTGTTGAGCCTGTTTCTAGCATTCAGCACAGCGTTAACCGTTCAGGCTGACGATCAGTGGATTACTATTGAAGGCAAAGATGGCCCAGGAAAAGGCAAGCATATTGTTTTTGTCAGTGGAGATGACGAATACCGCAGCGAAGAAGCGCTGCCACTGCTCGCGAAGATCATGGCTGAACATCACGGTTTCAAATGCACTGTGCTATTTGCGATTGACCCAAATACGGGCGAGATTACCCCAAGCCATCAAACTAACATTCCTGGCCTTGAAGCACTGGAGGATGCCGATCTTGCCGTCTTCTTATTGCGATTCCGCAATCTACCAGATGACCAAATGAAACATATCGTAGATTACACAAACTCGGGAAAGCCCATCATCGGAATGCGAACATCCACCCACGCTTTCAACATTCGTCAGGACAGCAAGTACCACAAATACACGTTCAATAACAATGGCGACTACAAAAAAGGGTGGGGACGTCAGGTTCTTGGTGAAACCTGGATCAACCATCATGGTCACCACGGTCGTGAAAGCACCGGAGGAGTTCCTGTTCAAGGTAAAGAAGGCCACCCTATTCTAGTTGGGTGCAAAGGAATCTGGGGCGACACTGACGTTTACGGTGTAACTGAACTCGAAGGCGATTCGGATCCTATTCTGCTAGGGGCTGTCCTTGATGGAATGACGCCCGACGCGAAGCCTGTTGAAGGCAAAAAGAACGAGCCCATGATGCCTGTTGCCTGGGTGAAAACTTACAAAGGCGAATCTGGTAAGGTTTCCAAGGTGTTCAACACCACAATGGGGGCAGCCACCGATCTGATTTCAGAAGGCACGCGACGCATGATGGTAAACTCGATGTTCTGGGGGCTTGGCATGGAAGACAAAATTACCGCTGACTTGGACGTAAGTATTATTGGAGAATACAAACCGACCAAATTTGGTTTTGGGGGTTTCAGAAAAGGGCTGAAACCATCCGACTACAAATAATAGGTAGTTCTCGTTAAAACCGGAGTATAGCCATGCTGTCATTTCAAGATAATCTATCCAGACGATCTTTCTTACAGGTTGGAGCCTGTGGGCTATCAAGTCTTGGGCTATCGCAATTAATGGCCGCATCGGGAGAGGACGATCCCTGGCGTTTATTTTCCGGCAAAACCGTAATCTTCCTGTTCCAACATGGTGGTCCCAGTCAATTTGAGACCTTCGATCCCAAGATGTCTGCTCCGGGAAGTATCCGTAGTATGACTGGAGCGATGTCGACGAATGTCCCGGGTACCGAATTCGGGGGAACGATGAATCAGCTTGCTAAGCACGCTGACAAGTTCACCATCGTTCGGTCTTATCAAACAGGCTCTAGCGCCCACAAGATTCAGCCGGTCGTTTCACCAGATACTTTTGGGGCGAATATTGGAAGCTATCTCTCTAGAATCATCGGCACTAACAATCCGAAGAACGGGATGCCGTTAAATGTCGCCGCGTTCCCCAATGCGGTCGTCGAGGACGAGCCTGGTCCATTTAATACCTTCGGGCGGTTTGCCGACGCAGGGCCGTTTAGTAAAGGCTTTGAGCCCTTTGTGCCTGGCACCGGTGGTAATTTTCAGGAGGACCTGAAGCTTCATATCGATCGCTTGCGCCTTGATGATCGCAAAGCCCTGTTACGAAATCTGGATAAGATTAAGCGACAGGTAGATGCTGATGGCTCTCTGGAAGGTTTGGATAAATTCCAATCACAGGCATTTGATGTCGTAATGGGTGGTGTGTCTGATGCTTTTGATCTTTCACATGAAGATCAAAAAACGATTGATCGCTATGATACCGGCCACCTGACTCGCTTTGATGAGTGGAAAGACAAAAACAACAAAAACCACTATAAAGCAAATTCGAATTCGCTTGGTAAGCTGATGCTCTTAGCACGACGGTTAGCCGAGCGGGGCTGCGGCTTTATCACCATTACAACCTCTTTCGTATGGGATATGCACGCAGACCAAAACAATCTAGGAATGGTTCGTGGTATGGATTACGTAGGCAGCCCATTTGATCATGCGGTGGCCGCATTTATTGAAGATGTCGAAGCTCGTGGCCTGCAGGATGACATTCTTTTAGTTGCCACCGGAGAAATGGGTCGAACACCAAACATTAATGCCCGAGCTGGCCGAGATCACTGGGGCGGGTTAACGCCATTGCTGCTCTACGGAACGGGCATTCCTCGTGGACATATCATTGGTCAATCAGCCAAAGATGGTGGCACTCCTGCTACGACACCCGTTCGAACTCCGAATCTTATTGCCACTTGCCTGGACACGTTGCTGGACATTCCACAGCTTCGTCTTCGCGTGGACGTTCCCAGTGAAGCGTTGAAAGTTATCACCGGGGCTGAACCCATCGCCGGCTTAGGTTAATCACTTTCCCTCACCAAGTTCCTCTGAAAGAATCGCTCGACATGCGCAGCCTTTACGCATCTTTGACTTTGCTCTTTTTTGTTTCTAGTCTCGCTCCGGCTGCAGAAGGGTACCCCGATGCAAATGCGTATGAATATAAAACTGTCGGTGACACAACCTTATCGCTCCATGTTTTTAATCCCGTTGGGCATAAGCCGACAGATTCCCGTCCAGCGGCAGTCTTCTTCTTTGGTGGTGGGTGGAACGGCGGGTCGCCAACTCAGTTTGTGCCTCATTGTCGTTATCTGGCTAGTCGTGGCATGGTGGCAGTGACTGCTGACTATCGAGTCAAGTCACGGCAGGGAACTTCACCTCGAGAATGTGTCAAAGACGGAAAGTCTGCCGTCCGCTGGCTACGTACGAATGCAGCCAAACTTGGAATTGACCCGGATCGAATTGCCGCGGGAGGCGGATCAGCCGGGGGTCATGTCGCAAGTACAACAGGTATCATCCAAGGCATGGAAGAAAAGGGCGAGGATTTGAACATCAGCAGTAAACCAAATGCTTTGCTGTTATTTAACCCTGTATATGACAATGGTCCGGATGGTTACGGTTACGATCGAGTCAAAGATTACTACCAAGCGATCTCGCCTATTCATAATATTGAAAAGGGTGCACCGCCGACCATCGTCTTTTTAGGGACCAAAGATACACTCATTCCTGTAAGCACAGCGAAAAAGTTTCAGATGCTGATGGATCAGGTCAAGGCTACCTGCGTACATCATTTCTACAAAGACGAACCTCACGGCTTCTTCAATTACAACAAGAAAGACAATTTTGTCGATACGGTCACTAAGATGGATCAGTTCTTGGAAAAACTGGGTTGGCTCAAGGGTGAAGCGAGTGTTGATTACGAGGCGGTAAAACCATAATGAGCGTGGAAGAATTCATTCAAGCAAAACTAGATCGGATCCACCAATCGCATAAAGTCATTCCCCAAAAGACGGCCTTGCTAGTCGTCGATATGCAACATGGATTTGTAGACAAAGGTGCGTCACTTGAAATACCGAAAGCCCGAGATATCACACCGAATATCCAGTCCCTGGTTGCTGCATTTCGAGATGCCAAGATGCCTGTTATTTTTACCGAGTTTGTTTATGCGGACACAATCCCGTGCCTGAGAGGCAATCCTTTTGGTCCCGAACATCTGGCGGCTGGTGCAGGAGCTCCCACTGGATTTGGCTATCCGTCTAACAACTGCAAAATTGGTCTTGAGGCTGGCAAAGGTGTCGAATCGGCCGCCACGATCGAAGCGTTAAAGCCATTAGATGATGAGCTTGTTGTGCAAGGACACACGTACGACAAATTCTATGGCACACATCTGGATTTAGCATTGCGAAGCCTCGATATCGATCGATTCATTATCACTGGGGTCACAACCGACTGCTGTGTGAACAGCACGATTGTTTCCGGATCAACAAGAAATTATCGAGTCACGGCCGTCAGTGATGCTATGGCCACCATTCATGACCATATTCATGACGCCTGTCTTCAAATATGGGAAAATAAATTCGCTCGTATACGCTCGACCGCTGAAGTTCTGGCGGAAATCAACGTCTAAGCCTTACTTTGCTTTCAGCGTGATCCTCGGCTGTACTTAATTCGCGACCCGAATTGGACGTAAGCCCTTATAGATGGCTCCATTGGGCTGTATAGCCTGTACTTCAATCGAATACATCCCTGACGACAGGTCTTTTGGCAATTGAGCTTTCCATAAATGACCCGCTGCCGCCGGAGCTGACATCTCCATCCAATCAATTTTGCCGTCGAGCTTCTGGATCAGCGACCGCTCCTGATCATAAAGACGCTTATAGTCAGGATCGACTTCCGAATGGGCTGGTACCATTTCAAGCTTAACTGCCTTGCCTTTACGATTTCGAATGACCGCTGTGACTTCTGATTTTACGGAACCTGAAAAGACGTTGGCATATGCGTATGCCTGTTCTTGCTGACTTCCAATTTCCACCGGTGCGGAAATCTGCATCTGATAATCCGCTGGCCGATTGGCTGCTTGGTATTGAAACGAATACTGGTTGCCATCAAACGTCACGATTGAATATCCATTTGGCACTCCATCGCGAGAATACGCGTGCGGAGTATTCCCGAACTTTTTGATTCCTTTCCACCAGCTTCCACTTGCTGTGACATTAATCACGTGGTGATGAGGCTTTTCTCCCTCCCAGCCATCTTCCTTACCAAGGTAAAGATGTTGCTGATAATGCTGATGACCGGAAACACTCATCGTAAAGGGTCGATCTTTAAGTAATTTAAAGATCGTACCGCGTTGTTCCATTTTTGTAATCGGTATATGCATCATGAGAACCACAAGCTTGTCAGCGGGCACAAGCTTAAGATCATTCTCCAGGAACTTCATCTGAGCTTTGCTAATAGCCCCGCGGTAGCCATGCTTCTTTGTTTCACCGTTGTAATACCACTCCACGTTGTCCATGACCACGAAATGGGCCTTGCCATATTCAAAAGAGTAATAAGCGGGGCCGAAGACGCGCTCGAAGGTTTCATCGCTTTCTTCGTCTACTTTGGCTTCCCGATTCACATCATGATTACCGATCACGTTGTACCAAGGGATGCCGACCAAGGCGATCCCCTGATTTTGTGACTCAAACAAACTAAGATCGTCAAACATGATGTCGCCTAAAGTAACTCCAAACGACGCATCCGTACCAATCAGCTCTTCTAACACATCCTGAATCAGATAATCGACTTCCTGCTGGTTCCTGGGCTGAGGGTCTGCAAACATAATGGCCTTAAACCGTTCCGGTTCATTCACCGGATACAACGGGAAGTCTATGCTGGCTGGCAAATCGCCCGTAGGCTCAACCCCGGGAAATCTTGTTCCCTGTGGAGAGCCCTTTGGCTTGTGAATATAGTAGAACCGAGGCAGGTTCGTTTCACTGAGCGGTGTCATCCACCCGGCCGGTTTAATGACAAACAAAATCGCATCGTCCGAAACTGATAGCTCATACGATCCATCTTTTGATGTACGAACAATGTCCTCACCGTTGGACACGCTAATTCCTGCCAGCCCCTTTTCTCCAGTATCCCAAACCTGATTAAAGTTTGTATCGTGGTAGACACGCCCTCTCGCCATCTGCTGTGCATCAACCGATGGCGCCACAAGCAAACTTACTAAAACCGTTGACAACACTATTCGGCTCATTACTCCAGGTACCTTTTTATGAACATCTGTTATTTTTGTTCTGTATATATTCCCTATTCAACTCGATTTATACCAACAGATGTGAATTCAATTTAAGAATAATTTAAACTAATGGTAAATCTAGCCGCCTTCAGTAACTCCATGTACTAAACCATCAATGCAAGCCAGCGAACACATCGATTTAATCCAGCAGCGTCTGGGAGATCCACTTTCCGAGGAGCAATTAGAATATTTGCTTGAAAAAGCAGCGGAAGAACCCGCATTGTTTTCGGCTGCCTGTCAGGAAATTAAAGCGCAGAAGCTAGAAGTTATTCCTGTTGATCTCGATGATAAATCTGCCATGGACGATTTGATCGCCTGGCTAAACCAGCTGGCTTCTACCCGGAATGCCGGGAAAGGCTTTAATAATCTTGTTATTGGCATAGCTATTCTCCTGCTTGTCGGTGCNGTTGGTTNCTGGTTCGCTTTTTTTGGTCCCGAAAAAAGTGANCTCGTCAANAAGGACCTCCCAGAGACTCTAGTCACTGAAAATTCNACTGATATAGACGAACCTATCAACGAGACCTCTAGTCACGAGNTACATACAGCTGACAATCAAAATGCGATTCAACCGGAGGGGGAAACGCCGACGGAAAAGGAAGAGGCGCCGCTACCTACGCCTATGCTACCGGTTGCTGGCAAATTAATGCTTCCGGAACAACCTGTGACTCCTACATGGCAATCATTCGATGACCCTGCTGCGCGACTGGACCATTCGTGGGCCGCAACCACCGATCGTTTCATCAAACCCACAGCGGAAGAGCCGGGAACACTGAAACCTGTCCAGCGAGATGGAACGACGGAATACTATGAGCTATTGGGCAATTTCATTCTTCCGCCTCCACATTCTGACGGACGAAGCCTGCGAGTACGGTTCTCTGACTTGCGAAGCCTGACTGTCACTGCGGTAAACGATACTCAGGAAGTGGAACTCAACTACGACGGCCATCTGAATATGAAACGGTACACATCACTACCGGTACCCGAATACACGGCAAGCTTGCCATACACTTACCGATATCGGATGCGTCGCCACTTTGTTGAAACCCGAATTGACCCCGGCATTAACTTTGACTGGGGGCTGGAAGGCCCTGTCGTCAACGACCGTCAGATTGACAAAGACTATTTCAGCATTGAGTGGTCCGGTATTCTAAACGTTCCAAAATCCGGCAACTACATTTTCCACTTGGATATGGATGACGGATACCAGCTCGAAATTAATAACTCGGTTGTTGGTGAGAGGTGGAGTCCAGCGGATGTCGAAACCCAACCAGCACAACATTCCGTCACGCTTAATGAAGGAATGTTACCTTTCAAATTGCAATTCTTTAGCGACCGGATGGAGGCCCGGGCTCTTTTGGAATGGGAGACTGAAGGCCTCGAGAAGCAGATTATTCCCGCCACCATGTTCCGGAGCAGTGCCGAAGAAAATGCTGTCGATGGGCTGACAGCTCGATACTGCTTCGGTCCGATTGTGGAGGCAAGTGAAACGCCTGCCACAAGAGCCGTTGATCTTACCCACCATGACAATGGGGCCTGGTACGCCCTAACGCGAGGTGCAATCAATTTCCGTTTTCAGGACAACCAATTCCTTGTGTCTCGCGGCGATATTCCAATGACTTCCTTGCCCATGGATGCGCCTCCTACTCATCTCACAATGAAAGTGCAGTCCCGGTTGCGATATCTCAATTCCTATAATTTCGAGCCTCTTGACCTGCCTGCTGAGCCTGTTGACCTGGCCAGGGCAAATCCCGCGGGAGATTTGTCATGGTTCGAAACGACCGATAACCCTGCAACGGGAACTAAATTTGATTATGACGATAATGGAAATGTCATTCTTTCCCGAATTCACGGAGATGCGGCCATACACCTTTCTACAAAAGTGCCGTTAACCGGTTCGACGGACATCTATGCTTTAATGTCTGCTCAACACCTGACAGGCATCCGTTTCGAACATCCTCAAACCGGCGTATTCTACAGCTTATTCGCTTTACAACAGGGTGACGGATATGCGATTTCAATGAACCCGACAGATCTTACCTTTACCTCTGCGCAATATCGAGCGGGAATGCGAGGAAAAGGTGCAATCTGGTGGCGAGCACAATACGCCGAGGACATGTTCATTATTTCTTTTAGTCCTGATGGCAAGCACTGGATCCCCGGACACACCTTCACACTCGCAGCGACCACTCCGGTCAAGCGAGAGATTTCTTTTGGCCCCACCATTCACGTAGGAACCGAGCAAACATCAGTTACTCTCAACAAAGTGCTAATCCAACACGACGATTTGATTGAAAGACTGTCTTTCAATCTTCCAATCGGCTCTGTGCCTAACCTGGCCGATATCGACGGGACAAACAGTATGAGATTGCCGGATTATGTCGATTCGCTGCAATTGGAACGTCCTGCTAAAATTTCTCCTGAGCTGTGGCGACTGGCGTGCTACGCAAAAGTATTGCAGTTGGGCGCTACCCCTAATATGCGTGTGGAAGGGCTAATCAAGCTTTTACATTACGCCGTCAAGCACCATCGGGATTTTCGAAAGGTTCGTCAGGCTTTAGCAGGGGCTCCTCGTCGCCTCCAGTTCCGACGTCCAGACACAGAAATTGCCTCCTGGGTAAACATTCATGTGCTCTATGACATTCTAGCCGCTAGACTCTGGTTTGAAGGCAAGCCTGAACAGCTTGCCGGATTGATTGAAGATTGGACTAATATCGATGCCGGTTCTGGCGGTCGTCAACGATATAACATGCCCGTTTCTCCCGAGCTTCTAACCCGCCTGTACTTATATCACTTGCGAAATAATCTGCATTGGAAAGAACTTTACTCTTTCGCAACGCGCATCGATTACCTTTCTCTTCCTGCGCATGGGTCGCAAATCTTTGACAAGGACTTCGCCTCATGGCGTACCGCGCGCTGGCTGCGGGCTGATGCTGCTGACCATTTAGAAGGAACGATTAAACCAAATGATCTCGCCCGCTTTCAAACAGAGCGCTCTCATCAGGTAGAAACCGACCGGGAAACCGTCAACTCCATGCTTGAGCTCCTTCAGGCAGTAGAGACCGATGACCTGGATAATGCCATGAAAATGGTAGTCAACAACCCTTTAGTTATTGGGTTATTTCCTGTTGATAAATTCGGTATGCACTATCAATCGGGAACCACGTTTTTAAAATCTCTGTTCACAAATCATGATGCTTTCGCGGCGAAGATGCGCGCCGAAGGTGCAGAGTTGGCTGAACTTCGTTTAACCACAGCCATCAACAACCAGGACTTTAATGAGCTCAATGAGATCGCTCAGAAGTTTCCAGGTACCGAGGCCGCGCGGCAAGCATTGCAACTGACCGCTGATCAGCGTTTATCCTCGGGGCAATTCCTTCCAGCAGCTCAGCGCTATCAGGAACTCATGGAACTTTATCCCGGCAAGTATCATGAGCTGTGGTTTGCGAAAGCCAATCTTGCGGTCGCTCTTGCGGGACAAACTCCGGAGCAGGAGGTCGCGAACGACGTCATTCTGGAGGGGGGGCAGGTGCCAATGGCAGAATTCAATACCTTGGTAAAGCAATTAGCGGACTATCGGGGAGCCCAGCAGCGGGCACCTGTAAAACCAGCTCAGGTTTTAGGCCAACGAAACGTAAGTCCTGTAAAAGACTTTTCGATCCCAGGTGCTGCACGCAGTATACAGCGAATACGTCAAACTAGTTTTCTGGATCTGGGGACACGCTTGATCGTTAATCAACCAACGGGCATGAGCTGTCTTAACGCTGCAGATAACACGGTAGTTTGGGAAAACAAAGATGACGGCCGAGGTATTTCTGTTGAATTCGGGTATGCGGGCAAGCCCGCTCGCATCGGTACGGACCTTTTCTCTGCCGCCTTTAGCAAGCAACGCCTGACTTGGCGGCGTATTAAAGCCAATACTGGTGAAATTGTTTGGGAGGTCCCTGTAGACGGGTACCCATTGGCCGATCCCATTGCGGCCGGAAACTCTATTTTTGTACTCAAAGTAATCCCGCAGCAAACAACCTTTGGGCAAGTGATCTTTGAGCAAATTAATTCCACAAACGGATCGATTTCCAATTCTATCCCCTTGATGACTGTACAGCGAAAACCAGGATTATTCCTGTCTGCCCGTAGTGTCCTCGCTCAGGATCGCATCGTCTTCGTGCTCGACAGCACTATCTATAGCGTGAATTTGGAAGGAGAGCTGATGTGGGCCCAGATGCTTAGCCAGGTTCCAAAGCTAGCCGATCAACACCTTTATGATCGAATCAATGCGACTCAACCTTTGATCAGCGGAGATCGAATCATTGTTCATGCTGCAGGATCACCGGACGTCGTTTGTCTGGATCGAAAAACCGGAGGTACCATTTGGCGCTTCCAACAGCCTGATGTGCAGGAGCTCATTGGCATTTGGGAAGACCGAGTGATCATCAGCTGTCGAAATGGAGTGCAGGCTATCAGTGTTCAGTTTGGTGCGCCATTGTGGTTCCAGCCGGGAAGCCCTCAGCCGAGCGCTGTACGAATCATGGACAGCCATATTCTAATCTGCAATTTAGATAAAAAACCAACTACGCGTGTCGTGCCTCTGAGCAATCAGCGTTCATTGTTATGGGTACAGCCGGAAACCGGAAAAATTGTGCAGGAAGCGGAGCTAATCGGGAATGAATCTACGTTGTTTGACATTGAATTAATATTCCCGTTTGGAAACAAGTTATACGGCGTCAGTAACATTAGCACCGGAAGCCATTCCTTGAAACTAATCGAGGTCGTACTGCCATGATAACGAGATCATTAATACTCCTGCTTCTATCGACTTCGTACCTTATCGCTCAAGAACCAGAGTATCGCGTAATTTATGGTGAAAAAGAGGTTGTAACGGGAATCAAACTTGCTGGATGGGACCGAGTAGACAATCCCCCAACCTTGGATACCGTGCCACTGGTCAGTGATACCAAAAAAATCCGCTACTTCGAGAAACTCGGTGCTTCTATTGAGCGAACGGCCACATTCCTCGAATTCCACAACCATGACATCTTGCCAGGGCAGGTTATTGGCTACGGGGAAGCTGATCCTGTGAAGGGCATTCCCGAACACTATATCGTCCACCTCAGTGGAAACTATCGGCCTTTCGCTGAAGCCAACGGTACCATTCGTGTTAAAGCGAGCCATGTGAGACGAGTGGTGTTGGAATCATCTCGCATCACAGATACTGACCATCCTCCAGGTACTGTTGTGCTCCGTGATGAAACAGTGATGCGGGCAACTAGCATGCGATGGTCGGAAACCGGCTTGAGGGCATTGAGTGATAACCGTAATGTTTCGGCCAATTGGGTTCAGTTATCTGCTGTATTTCCAAATGCTGACAAAACTCTGCTGCCGATCGACTGTGTACTCGATGACTATCTCGCCCCGTCTAATGAGGCGACCAGTCGTCTTGCCAGATATTCCACTGCTGATGGGGGTGTATTTACATTTCGAGAGAGCATGCTCATTCCACTACGACGGGAAAGCAACTTCATTTTTCACACGATTCAGCCTGCCTGGTCTCTTGATTCAATCCGCATTCTGTTCGACAGCGTAACCCATATCAGCTACCGGGAAAATAATCAGTTGCCGATATCCTCCCTGCCGGCCAGCATCGTCGAGCAAAAGAACTTTACTGGGTTTCAGTGGCCGTGGAGACGAAATAAAAACCGACTGGGGTCGGTCTTGATCGCCGGTGAGATGATTAGCGATGTGGGCTTAAGCACGCACTCATACAGCAAGTTGTCTTTTCAAATACCTGCTGGAATCACAACTCGATTTATGTCTTATCTGGGAATTGATCAAACCGCGGAAGGCGGCGGATGTGCTCAAGTTCGGATCTCCAAAGCAAACGGGGCTGGTGCGGAGTCGGCGGTCTATCAAAGCGGCTTCTTAATAGGCTCTAATCCATATACCGTTGCCGACGTTAGCGGGCTAACGGATGCAACAAACCTGATTATTGAAACAGATTTTGGGCATACTGGTCGGCCGGCTGGGGTTGATCCATTTGATATTCGTGATGATGTTAGCTGGATCATGCCACTACTTACTATCGATCTAAATGCTGCGCGGCAAAAAGTGGATGAAGTGCAGCGTTACATCACCTCAACCTCTGGTTGGCAAATCCCGGATAACTTTCGTTCACATATTCATCTAACCTCACACTGGGACTCCTCCGGTGGCCGATGGCTTTCCACCATTTCATGGAAAGCGGCGGTCGGCGTCGTTGCCGAGACCCCCGTGATGGAATTCCATCAAAAAGTAACGCTCACCCCTAATAATAGCTGGGTTGTCTTATCAGCATCTGCTGATGGTATTGGCGATAAAACAACCACGATTCAGGTTCTAGTGAACAATGAGCCCGCCACATCGATTTTGAATGGTAATATCAGCCTCACCGGTCAAGTTGCTAAATTTGATACACGCCATTGGTTGCTGGGAGACCGGGTGAATAAAGAAGTAGAAATTCGCATCCTGGTCATGCCACGCGAAGCGGGAACTTATAAGCCGCAAGGAATCACTTTTGCCAGCTTTGGCTTGCAACCGATTGTGCGCGGCCTCCCTGCTTCCGGTGAACTTCCTCAGCCGGACATTCCACTCTCATCACTGACGCCGGTTAAATTGGTTCTTCCAGGTTATGACAAAATGCCTGAGCCCGGCTTGCTGAAAGCTGATGTACCACTTACTGTCAGGTCCCTCGCTATTCCGGACGGTTACGTCTTCCCAGGTCGAAGTGAGCTCGTATACCAACTAAAACCGGAATACACTCATCTGGAAATGATCCTCGGTCTAGCTGATGGATCAACTTCTGTTGGCACATATGAAGTCTTTGTTGACGATACAGAAGAGCCCATTTGGACCTCGAAGGAACTATTCAATGCCAGCCTTGGAACGAATCAGGCTAACGGCTATTTCTCTCGTCAAACACAGGGAGCTAATGTACGTATTGCTATCCCCGCCGGGTGCCACACCATTACGATACGGAGTGGCACCCAAACCAGCATTGGGTTGCTTGGCAACGCAGGTTTCCGAACCCAAAACGGGTCGAATTAAACCGGCTATTTGTCTTCCGGGCTTCTTTCGGCGGAGCTATTGAAAGGCTTCGCTGTGTATAATGAAGGTTTACCTGGACACTAACTGGAGATGACATGAAACGGGTTGCTGTGGCCGTTGTGCTGTGCTTACTTACGGTCGTTTCCGCGCCATTGCGTTGCTATGCGGAAGGTGAATGGGAAATCACCCAGGAAAGCGAAAAGGCTGTCGATCGAGGACTCGCCTGGCTTGCTCGCAATCAAGGGCCGGCCGGTAACTGGGAGAGCCAGGATTTGGGGCTAGTTGCACTTGGAGCCATGGCATTTCTATCTGCCGGACATGCACCGGGACGCAGTCAATATGGTGATAATGTAAAGCGAGCACTGGATTACATTATCGCTAACGCAAAACCATCTGGCCTATTAAATATTTCCAGTGAAGGTCGAGATATGTACAACCACGGCTTGGCAACATTTTGCTTAACGCAAGCCTATGGAAATGTTCCTGATAGACGGCTTGGAAAAATCCTAGATAAAGGTATCCAGTTGATTTGCAACGTACAGTGTGATGACGGTGGATGGGACTATGTCGCACGGCAGCAAAGTCGCGGCCATGACTTATCATTAGCCGTCATGCAAGCAAAGGCTTTGCGGGGTGCCACCGATATTGGATTGGATATTCCTCCGCAGGTAATTGATAAAGCGATTGCCTCAGTGCGTGGATACTACCGCCCATTAGCTGCTGCGGATGGAAAGCAATACGGAACAGACCCACTTGGGGCTCGGCCCGGGGCATTTACTTATAGTGGTGGGAAAGTAACCACTGCCATGGCAGCTGCTGGTGCAGTTTGTTTGCAGGAATTCGGTCAATATGACGATTTCCGTATCCCCCGAAGCCTTGATTACGTTGCCAATGACATTCAAAAAATGCCCATTCGTACCGGGCATATCCCCTTTGATGCGTACACCATGTTCTATGTCGGCCAAGGCCTATATCAGGTTGGCGGGGATCGCTGGAAAACGAACTACCCTGTGCTCAGAGATGCCATCGTCAAATCACAATATAACTCGACGCGACAGGACATCGACGGTTCCTGGGAAGGCGGTCGGGTTGGTGGTACTCCGGGTAAACTATTCGGAACATCTGTCGCCGTATTTGTACTAACTATTCCCAATCGCTATCTACCCATCCTTCAAGAGGGTGAATCCCCCGATACCAAATAACACGATATACCTGAATGAACTTTCTCGCTTCTTGGTTTTTGCCCGCTCTAGCCGCTGTTGCTGGCCCTACGCTGATTCACTTATTGAATCGCCGTCGATATCGCACGCAACAATGGGCTGCGATGCAGTTTCTCCGTGAGGCTGTTAAACGCAATCGACGGGCCATTCAAATCCGAGATTTCATTCTGCTGGCCATCCGCACGTTAGTCGTTCTTCTATTTGTATTGGCGATGGCCCGCCCCTATTGGATTGGTGGTGGCCAGCAGGCCTACAACGGGACGGAGCCCATCCATGCCGTGATCGTGCTCGACAACAGTCTTTCGATGTCATACACCGCTTTAGACAAATCGTTGCTTGATGAAGCGAAATCCCAGGCAACGAACTTTATTGAAACGCTTCCTTCAGGTAGCGAAGTTTCTGTGATCCCAATGTGTCGGCAGCCACATTGGTTCAATGTGGGAGCATATTCATCACGAGAAGATGCTTTAAATGCCGTCGACCAAATCCGTGTGGTCGATCAGGAAGCAAATTTACGAACTGCTGCTGAAAAAGCCCGGCTAGCATTAAACGAAGACAGTGGCGTCCAAACCAAGCGAGTCGTCCTTCTAGGTGACCTTCAGGCTAATGGCTGGCAGGATAACAGCCTCGAAGAAACTCTAAATGCGTTAGGAGACGTTCAGGTCGTGGCTGTCCAGCCGGCCGATACCGATAATTCCTGGATTAGTGACTTCTACTTGCGTGATGGGATTGCAGACGCGGAATCCACCGCTCATTTTATCGGTACGGTCCGCCATGAGGGCCTCGACCCCAGAGATAACGTGACCGTTTCATTGATCGTTGATGATCAGGTTGTCGCTGAACAGATTCTCCAACTACAGCCTGGTCAGGCAACTGCGGTCCACTTTGAACATCAGTTTGTCACTGCAGGAACCTCTAAAGATCCTGTCTTCGCTCGAGCCGAACTGGCGCTAGATACAGATAGATTGCCAATGGATGACCGGCGAGTCTGTGTCGTCCCTGTCATTGCCCGCGTCCCTGTTGTATTTATAGACCAGTATGGTCGCGATGAAGATTTGGAACGGGGTCGGTTGGGTGAATCGTTCATGTTACGCCACCTTCTAGCTCCAACACTGGATGAAGATGTCGAGCATAAATCATTAATCGATGTGATTCATCGAACGATTGAAGATTTCACTATCGAGGACTTACAGGATGCTCGCTGCGTCATCATTTCGGGAAGCGTGGCTCCGAACGTCGCTGATGTTGTAACGCTGAGAGAATATGTGGAGCAGGGTGGTCAGGTCTTGATCACCGCCGGCGGTTTGTTTGAAACAACAAGCTGGAATGCGGCGGCCTGGGATGACGGCAATGGATTCCTGCCTGTCGGACTTTCTCCGGATCCCGTGGGAAGCCTGCCTCCCGCTAACACCCAGCAATGGCCAACATTTAGTCTTAACCCTGAAACCTTCGAAGATCCAATTTACAATTTACAGCTCCCAGAAGAAGCGTTTCAGGATTTAGTGTCGGCTCCTATCTTCTATAAAGCCATCTCTGCAGACCTGAGCACACTCGACACGTTCGACGAGAAAGAGCTTTCCCGTGTTCAGGACTTGCTCGATCGCGATACGCTGCAAACACGATGGCTTAACTGGACAAATCCACTTGGTCGCCACTATAGCGAATTTACCCCCGAGCAGATTGTGGCCCGAAACCGGCCTCGCGTTTTAGGCCAATACGATAACAAACAGTCTTTCCTTGTTGAACGACGTATTGGTCAAGGTCATGTTCAGCTTCTCACTACCGGAGTCTTTCCTGAATGGAATGACCTTTCCGTCGATACCGGCGTCCTCTTGTTAGACCGAATTGTGAGGACATCACTGGTACGATCACTCCCTGAGCGCACTATGCCTACGCAGGACGAAATCGTCATTCCTGTTTCAGTAAGACATCAACATGCGGACCACAAACTCACGTGGCCGGCCCATTCGTCCAATGGAACGGAGGCGATATCCGTGGATGTTTTTGCCAATCAAAAATATGGCGTCGTTATTCGGGGAGCCACAGATCGAGGATTTTATCAACTGGTGCGAGTAGAAGAGGAAACCGGCGGTGAAGTGCCGGTCATGTTATTAGGCTTTAATGGGGCCAGCGAGGAAAGCAACCTGACGCTACAGCAAATAGATGAATTGCAGGCATTGGTTGCCGGTGACCGTGTACGCTGGCTTGCTGCCGGCGAGGCCATCTCTCTGGAGGGGGAAACCTATCTTGGCAGCGGTACCTGGCGATGGTTGATGTATTTGCTTTTACTGCTCTTGCTTGTGGAAATGGGTGTGCTTGCATCAAAACAAAGTGAAGAAGATCGTTCAACAGGAGGAGCTGCCGCATGAACGCTTTAGCTCGCCTGCTAGGGATTAAATCCACTGATGAAATTCACGATATCAACCTCAAGTTTGCCGCCTGGTGGAGCGAAGGGCGTCCGGTGCTTGTGTTGCTGGTGTGCCTTGGGTTAGCAGCGTTAGGAGCACTTTTCTATTATCGTTTTCAAAATGAACAGCCTTTGGAAAAGAAAAAACGGCGACGAGTTGTGTTAACGGCATTTCGTAGCCTGCTGCTTGCCACGATCGGATTCATCCTCGCTGAGCCTATTGTTTCTGTTTCTCTTACAGAACATCCTCGCCCAATTCTCCTGATGTTATTTGACGGTTCTGACAGCATGAATCTCGTGGACGAGCTTTCAAACGAACAGGCTGATGCTTTGGATCAAATGACCACTGAGAGCATTGACCCAACCGTCAAAACCCGCCTGGAGCTGTTAAACGCGTCCTTGAATCAGGGAAAACTGGCGGATGCGATTAATTCGCTCCATGAGGAGTTTGATGTGCGTTATTACACAACGGACGAAGGGCATTCCATTAAAGAACTCGAGCAAGATCCGGAAACACACCAGCTCTCTGGTGAATTGGATGCCAAGATCCAGACAACGGCTATCGGAAGTTCGCTGGACGAGCTTAACCGCCGACACGGTACTCGGCACCTAGCCGGGGTCGTCGTCGTTAGTGACTTCGGTCAAAACGCCGGTAACCCGGCGCTTACATCCGCCGAACAACTTGAGGTGCCAATCTACGCAACGGGCGTTGGGCCTCAGGAAGTGATTGATGTCGCAATCGACCTGCAAGCTCCTTTGGTGCTAAAACAAGACGAAAACACTTCCGTTTCTGCCACCCTACGTCAACAAGGTTCAACCGGGGCAAGTGTCTCGATCCAGCTTTTCCAACGCCGCCTCGGAACGGCTGATGATGCTGTATTAGCAGCAGAAAAGCTCCCGGTTGGTGAGCCCATTACTGCACTATTAGAGGAAGGCCCGATTGATGTCGATTTGCCCTATCTCCCAGAGCAGTCCGGACGATTTGAATTGATCGCGGAAGTATCTGGGATACCTGGCGAAGTAAGCTCTAGAAATAATTCGGCTGACCGGGAAGTTATTATTCGCGATGAGTCATTAAACCTGTTCTTTGTTGAACACGAACCGACTTGGGAATGGCGATTTGTCAAAGAAGTCTTTCACCGAGACCCTTTGATCGGCTATGAGGGATTTCGTACATTTTTACGATCCGCTGACTTTAAAGTGCGTCAATCGAATGACTTGTTTGTGGATCGATTGGTTCGACCTCGCGAAGAGTTCTTTGCAAACGATGTCGTTTTGATTAGTGACGTACCCAGTGAAATGCTAACCACACCGTTTCAGGATCAATTGGTTGAATACGTCGAGCGGTTTGGAGGTGGCTTGGTGATCATTGCAGGGCCACGATTTAGTATTGGGGCGCTGCAGGGAACTCAGTTGGCCGACATGCTACCGGTCGTCGTGGACCGGTCGATGAGACCCAAAGCATCTAAGTTTCAGATGTCCTTCACACCTCAGGCATCGAATAACCCATTTGTAAACCTTGGTGATAACTCTAGCCAAAATGATCTTGCCTGGAATAACATGGGAAACATCCCCTGGTATCAGCCTGTCTTGCGAGCCCATCCACTAGCCACCGTGTTAGCCACTCATCCCACCGACAAGACCGTGGATAATGCCGATCTGCAGCCGATCATTGCCACACGTCGTTATGGCAAAGGGGAGGTTATCTATATCGGATTCAATGAGACCTGGAGGCTGCGAAGAAAGTACGGCGAACGGTTCTATCGACAATTCTGGGGACAAATGATCTATCGCTTAGGTCTCGGCCGAGCACTTGGACAACAAAAACGCTTTTCACCGTCCACTGATTTGACGACCTACCAAACTGGGGAACGTGTCACCGTGACGGTCGAAGCCTACAACAGTAGCTATGAAAACCTTGATGTCGACGGTTTGGAAGCCCGGCTATTACGACAAACCGCTGCTGGCTCTCAGCCTTTAGATGACATCCGGATTCCATTAGCACGTGACAACGTGGTCTTTGAGACATCTATCCCGCCGCTGGAGGCGGGGTTGTATCGGCTGCTGGTAACCGATCCTGAAACCAATGAAGAGTTCGAGCTTGGGTTTGAGGTAACAACGGCATCACGCGAACGACTGGATGTCGTGCGAAATACCTCTCTCCAAAAACAGCTGGGGGATATCTCCGGTGGTCAGGCCTGTGAGTTGTATGAACTGCCCGAGATTCTCGGCGAACTGGAAGCTCAGGATATTAAGCAGTACACCGAACGCCAACTTCCTCTCTGGAATACCTGGCTGATCCTTATGCTTGTCCTGATAATCATGCATACCGAATGGCTGGCAAGAAAATTAAGTAACCTCCGATAAATCATGGCAAACCTTTCACCTTTACATCGCGGCATTAAACGAGTTCGGCGCTTTCGAAGTGTCGCCCGGCTTGGGTCTGGCGTTGCGCAGTGGGTCACCGCCGCTGGGTGGTTGTTCCTAATCACGTTTGGGCTGGATTGGGTTGGTAAAATGGATACTGTCGAGCGGGTTGTCTTACTGAGCATCGAAGCGATTGCCTTGGCTTGGCTGTTCAAGAAATATATGCTTCCCGTTATTGCGGTCCGCGAAAGCCTGATCGGCATTGCGGCAAAGATCGAAGCTCATCAGGACGTTCAGTCCGATCTGGTTGCTGCACTGCAGTTCAACGACGCGAATATAGATCAGTTCGGTTCCGAGCAATTGCGCGCACGTGTTGTCAACGACACTGCCCAAATCTCGCCCGGCATTGATTATCTATTTGGCTTTTCTCGCCCGACATTATGGAAGAACCTGGGCAAAAGCCTGGCTACCGTTGCCATCATTATCGCAGTAGCTATCTCTGTCCCGGATTACTTCAATATCTTTCTCCGGCGAATCGCCTTAGGTGAGGAGTCCTACCCCACAAAAACGGTCGTCCTTTCGCTTGAGACAATAGAAGCCAATGCTGTCGTTGGCAGACCGATCACCTTCGTTGTTAGGGTTGATGACAACAAAGTAGTGCCGGACGATGGTATTTTGAAGATCGTGGGCAAAAATGATGCTGAGTCCGAACTCAAGCTGGTGCGGATTGGAACCACGAATGAATACTCTGTCACGCTGCCGCGAGTGATTGATGATTTTGCGGTGACCGCAATCGTTGGTGACGATATGGGTGATACAAAGAAGTATGATGTCCTTCAGGTCCCACGTATCGAACTTGAAATGAAGGCCGATATCCCGGCATATGCCGTCGAATCTTTCAATGTAAAGTCGGCTGGTGGGCGTATTCAAAGCGTACTCGCCGGTTCTAACGTTCATCCAGTTTTGAGATCAACCAACAACAAACTCAGGGCCGCAACCATTCAGCTGGGGGATCAGGTGTTTGCATTGAAGAATGAAGGTGATGACTGGAGGATGCCCATAGAAAACCACCCATTAATAGGGGTTGAATCGACCACCAAATACCAAATAAGTGTTACAGACACTAATGGTATCAGTCCTGATAGGCCTATTACTGGCATTTTACAGGTCCGGCCGGACCAAAATCCGCGGATTGCTGCTGCAACCGTGATAAACTTAGTATTGAGCGGCGCAGCTCCACGCATTAAATTTCGTGCTATCGACGACTTTGGTATTGATACCGTCACCGCAGATATAACCATCACTCGCGTCGGAATGGATAACAGTGATGATACGATTACCAGGATGATAAATGAGTCCAAGTCTCACGCAAAACAGATCGACAACACTGTTCCGATCGAACTTGCCGACTACGGCTTAAAGATTGGTGATACTGTATTGGTCACCCTTCGGGTAACGGACTACCGTGGCCAGCAGGAGGGTGTCTCGATCCCGTCCGACCCAATCGAGTTTACGGTAACCAGCCGGGCTAATTTCCTTGCTGCGATGCGGGATATTGATTCCGAAACGGACGAAAAACTTGATCAGATTATTAAAGCCCAGTTGGGGGTTGGAGATCGTCAATAATGAATGTTCATAAGAAATGTGTTTTAGCAGCTTTGACGCTGGCTAGTTTGTGCTCCGCGCATCTTCTTGCCCAGCAAGCACCGCCAGCCGCACCTTCACTTGCAGATCGTCTACAAATTGATCGTTATAAGGTAAACCAGCAGCGGGCTCGGGATCTCACAACGGATCTACTTTCCATTTTAGTCGACCGCCAAATGCAACAACTCGAGGATAATCGTTTAACAGATTTACCGTTATACGAAGACCTCAAGTCCATGCGCGGCAGAATGGGGCAGTTAGCTAAATCGAAAATGCCTGATGTGATCGAATTGTTAGTAAAAGCGGATATTGCTAAACCGTCGGAGCGGCAAGAACTGATGGCTCAGGTTCACTCGAGAATGCGCGGAATCCTGCGAGATCTTCTTCGCGAACGGGAACGATTACGGCTACGCAGACAACAAGCTGAGCTGATCGAACGGATCGGCGAAATTGTAATTCAACAGAAAGCAACACTCGACAATACACTCACCCTCTCTACCGCTCAGGAACAGCTCGTTCTTAGCACCATCGATTCACAAAAGAATGTCGCCGTACTCGTAGACGCATTTGGCGAGACCCTAGAGCTTGTACAGGACTGGACTGGTGAGTTAGGCAAACTAGCGACGGAATGTAAAAACGTTCTTGAAGCAAATGAGGTGAAAAAGCTTCTCGAGCAAGCAGAGGCTCAGCTAGAAGCAACCGATTTTAATGATGCCGCCAAGACAGAAAAAGAAGTCGTAACCGTCCTCGAAGGTATTCTCCTTAAAATACGGCGCTTTGAAGATCCTGCGTGGATCGATTCTGATGCAACAGAGGCTGCGGAGGATATCCTGACCGCTCAGGAAACTTTAAAAGAGGAGCTTGAGACCGTTGATCCGGATGATGACACAAAAATTGATGAGCTTGTACATGCGCAGAACCTAATCCGTGAAAAACTACAGCGTCTTGAAAACCTTGTTGCTAACGATGAAAATGCCGCCGAGCTTATCGAGCGAGCACAAGAAGCCGCGATGGAGGCTAGAGAAGAGATCTTTGAAGGCGAGATAGAAGCGGCTATGGATGAGCAAGAGGAAATTATAGGCACGTTGGCCGAACTGCAGGAAC